>NZ_JBFAIU010000010.1:0-59506 GCF_040654855.1 Asanoa sp. NPDC050611 | reverse complement strand
GCTCGCTCTCGGCGCGGCAGGCGTCGGAGTGGCGGTCGCGAAGTCCGGGTCCGTCACGGTGACAAAGCCGGGCACAGTGATCGACGGGCAGGGACCCGCCCCTTCGGCATCGCTGCCTATGGGACGGTCGACGGGCGGGCGGCTCATGATCGATGTTGCGAGGGGCGAGCAGCAGGGGGCGGTTCCGGGCCGCTGGTTCACGACCGATCGTGCGGCGTCCCGGGGGGTCAGGGTCGCTCGTCCTGTCCGGTTAGGCGCCACCGTCATCGCCCGGAGATCCTGGTTGTCGGGCTACGCCCGACACCGGGACTTGGCCCCGGCGCTGTTGTGGTAACCCGCCGCGGTCGGCCCGTCGCTGTCGAGTGGCGGATCCGCCGGGGCACGACCGTCGCTCCAGCCCGACACCGGGACCTGGCTCTGGCGCTGTTGTGGTCACCCGCTGGGCCGGCCCCTCGCTGTTCAGTGGCGGCTCCGCCGGTTATCGCTCCCGCCCGACACCGCTCCGCTGCCCACCGGAGGCGTGGGTGAGCCTTCCACGTAAGCTGGGCTGTTGTGAGTCTGACCATCGGGATCGTCGGCCTGCCCAACGTCGGCAAGAGCACGCTGTTCAATGCGTTGACCAAAAACGACGTGCTGGCGGCGAACTACCCATTCGCGACCATCGAGCCGAATGTCGGCGTCGTCGGGCTGCCGGATGCGCGGTTGGGGAAGCTGGCCGCCCTGTACGACTCGCAGAAGATCGTTCCGGCTCCTGTTTCGTTCGTCGACATCGCTGGGCTCGTGCGCGGGGCCTCCAAGGGGCAGGGGCGCGGCAACGCGTTCCTCGCCAACATCCGCGACGCCTCCGCGATCTGTCAGGTCGTGCGGGCCTTCTCGGATCCCAACGTGGTCCACGTCGACGGCAAGGTGTCGCCCGCCGACGACATCGAGACGATCAATACCGAGCTGATTCTCGCGGACCTGCAGACGATCGAGAAGGCGCTGCCGCGGCTCGAGAAGGAAGCCAAGCTCCGCAAGGACCGCGCCGGGATCGCGGCCGCGGCCAAGGCGGCGGGTGAGCTGCTCGACCAGGGTACGACGCTCTACGCCGGCGCCGCCGCGGCCGGGATCGACGTCGCCGAGCTGCGCGAGCTGCACCTGCTGACGACCAAGCCGTTCCTCTACGTCTTCAACGTCGACGAGGAGGAGCTCAACAACGCCGCGTTCCTCGACGAGCTGCGCGCCCTGGTCGCACCGGCCGAGGCCGTGTTCATGGACGCCAAGGTCGAGTCCGAGCTGATCGACCTGCCCGAGGACGAGGCGCGCGAGCTGCTCGAGTCGATCGGCCAGCCGGAGCCGGGCCTCGACCAGCTGATCCGGGTGGGGTTCCGGACGCTGGGCCTGCAGACCTACCTGACCGCGGGGCCGAAGGAAGCGCGGGGCTGGACCATCCCGATCGGCGCCACCGCCCCGGAGGCCGCGGGCGTCATCCACTCGGACTTCCAGCGGGGCTTCATCAAGGCCGAGATCGTCTCCTACGACGACCTGATGGCCGCGGGCAACATGGCGGCCGCCAAGGCCGCGGGCAAGGTCCGCATCGAAGGCAAGGACTACATCATGCAGGACGGCGATGTGGTCGAGTTCCGCTTCAACGTCTGATCGGGATCGTTACGGTCGCGACCGCCAATGGCTCGAGTACGCGGTGCACGAGCTTCCGGCCGGTGTGCGCTAGGGCGCCGATGGCGCGACGCCCGAGCAGTGCGCCGAGCTGCTGGACGGCCTGGACGAGCTCGCCCGGCTCTGCGCGCGCCTCGGCTGACGATCACACGGGCTGCCGGTGGCACTTCGACCACTACCGGCACTTCCTCGGCCGGCGACGACACTTCGTGGACTACGCGACCTACGTCCGTGACCGGCACGGGCCGATCGAGGTCTCGCCGGTTCCGGACTGGCCCCGGGCCTAGGATGTCGTTCATGTTCTTGCTCGAACTGGCATTCGACGGCAACCCCGCGCGGCTCGACCACCGGCCCGCGCACCGCGAGCTGGTGGCCGGGCTCAAGCAGCAGGGCAAGGTCGCGATGGCCGGCCCGTACGCCGACGAGTCCGGGGCTCTGCTCGTCTTCGACGTCGACACCGAGGAGGAGTTCGAGGAGCTGGTCGCCGCGGACCCCTACTACCGCGCGCCCGGCGTCACCATCGCCGCCAAGCGGAAGTGGAACCTCGTCGTCAGCTGATGTAGTGCAGCACCACGTTGTGCACGTGGTGGGCCTTGTCAGATCCCCGGAACTCTACCTCGTAGGTGTGCGCGCCCACGTGGATCGCGATCGAGCCCGTCGAGAAGAACGAGCCGCCCCAGGACTTGTTGCTGACGACGCTCACGCTGGTGATCTTCGCGTACGGGATGCTGGTGATCGCCACCTTCTTGCCCACGAACGACTTGTCCTGCACGATCACCCGGCGGTTCGTCACGCCGATGAAGCCGGTGCCGGTGCCGATCGCGTCGTAGACCGCGATCACCTCCTCGCCCGGTAACAGTCCACTTTCGATCTGGCGAAGCTGCTCTTTGCGGTCGTACTTGGCGTTCGTGGCGGTCATGAATCTCACGTTAAGGACCGCGGTCAAGGCTGGCATGCTGTCGCCATGGCTCTCGACGGTGTGGTGGCGTTGGTTACGGGCGGCTCGCGGGGCATCGGGCGGGCCACCGCCCAGCAGCTCGCGGCCGCGGCCGCGACGGTGGTGGTCCACTACGTCAGCAACAAGGCCGCGGCGCAGGAGACGTTGGACAGCCTCCCGCCGGACCATGACCACGAGATCCGGCAGGCCGATCTCCAGGACCCCGTCCAGGTCAAGGACCTCGTCGAGAGCGTCGTCGGCCGGCACGGGTCCGTGGGGGTGCTGGTCAACAACGCCGGGATGTACGAGCCGCAGCCGGTGCTCGAGACCTCCTACGACGACTGGCAGGCGATCTGGCGCCGCACGCTCGACACGAACCTGGTCGGCCCCGCGAACCTCATCCACGCCGTCGTGCCGCACATGGTGGCCGCCGGCGGTGGGCGCATCATCAACATCACCTCGCGCGGCGCGTTCCGCGGTGAGCCGAACCACGTGGCGTACGGCGCGAGCAAGGCGGGCCTGAACAGCCTCAGCCAGTCACTGGCCAAGGCCCTCGGCCCGCACAACATCTTCGTCACCGCGATCGCGCCCGGGTACGTCGAGACCGACATGGCCGCGCCCTACCTCAACGGGCCGCGCGGGCACGAGATCCGCGGCGAGACCGCGATCGGGCGCGTCGCCGACCCCGACGAGGTGGCGCGGCTGGTGACGTTCCTGGCCACCCCGGGCACGGAGTCGATGACCGGCGGGGTCATCGACATCAACGGCGCTTCCTACCTGCGTACGTGACGGCGGCGGCGGCCACCAGTGCCGCGGCGCAGCCGCAGAGGAGCGCGGTGCCCAGGGCGGAGTCGCCGGCTTCGTAACCGTCCGTGAGGAGGAAGGGCCAGAGGGCGCCGGCCAGGCAACCCAGGAGAGTGGCGGCGAGCACCCACAGCAGCGAGCTGCGGTAGGTCACCGAAAGATCACTCGTCGTTGAGGACGAGGCGGTAGGCGTCTTCGATGCGCGCCGCCAGCGTGACCTCGCGCTCCGTGATCGACACGCCGTCGGCCGCGGCGAGCTTGACCTGTGTGTAACCATCGAGACGGCGGATTTCGGCCCGCAGGTGGAGGGCGTCGGCGCAGACCTTGACGCGTTCGGTCAGGTCGCTGTGCTGCGAGTTGTCCAGCTGGAACACCCGTTTGAGCTGCTTGTCTTCACGTGTCCAGCCGGCCAGCAGGGCGAGCGCGTCGGATAGGTAGTCGCCACGGCTCCGCCCGTTCCACAGGGCTCGCATCCACACCTCCCAGGCGTCGTTGCCGGCTTGTGGCCAAATCGTCGCCGTCTCGTCATGGTTCGGTGCTCACAGTCTTTCGCTGACCGGCCCCCGTGTCCACGCCCACATTTCCCCCTTGTGGTGACCTAGGGGACGGCTCCGGCACCCGAAACGACAATTCGTCTGGCACGCTGGTTGCTCGTGCAAGCCGAAAGTCCAAGCGCGCCCGACGGGCGGGGGAGTGCAGCCATCCGCGTTATCGTCGGTGCCGCCATCGTTGCTGAGCGTAAAGTTTTGGCCTGTGCCCGGGCGCATCCTCCCGAATTGGCCGGCCTGTGGGAGTTTCCCGGCGGCAAGGTCGAGCCGGGTGAGTCCGAGACCGGGGCACTCGTGCGGGAATGCCAGGAAGAACTGGGTGTGCGGATCGCGGTTGGCGACCGCATCGGCGACGATATCCCGTTAGGGCACCGCCGTACCGTATTGAAGATTTTCGCCGCACGACTGCTTGACGGGCAGCCCCGACCGCTGGAACATGCCGCCCTGCGCTGGCTGCACCGCGACGAGTTGGACGAGGTTCCCTGGCTGCCGGCCGACGCCCCGATCGTGGCCGCCCTCCGCGCGGGCCCGTGGCTCACCTAGCGTGAAACGCGAAGGCCCCCGGCGAAAGCCGGGGGCCTGAGCGAACGAACCAGATCAGTCCTGGTCGGGGTGCGCGTAGTTGAGGTCGCGCGCGCGCATCGGGAACTCCACGTCGTCGCCGAACGGAGAGGCCGCGCCCGAGCGGTCGAACGCCGCCTCGCTCACGCCCAGCCTGCCGTTGGCACCCACTGCCGGAAGCTGCGCGGGCGCGAGCTGCCGGTGCCAGTTGACGCCTCGTTCCACTTCCTGCTCCTCGGTGCGCTCGTGTGCGTCCGGCAAGTCCTCGCCCCTCATCGCGGGTCCAGCGCTCACCGAGTGACGTGCGCCGGCATCGGTCAGCTCGTCGTCGCCAGGGTGCCGACGGAAGATCTTGCTGCCCAGCCACACCAGCGGATCGTACTTACGGTCCACCACGCGCTCCTTCATCGGAATGATCGCGTTGTCGGTGATCTTGATGTGCTCAGGGCACACCTCGGTGCAGCACTTGGTGATGTTGCAGTATCCGAGACCCTGATGCTGCTGAGCGTACGTCTTCCGGTCGTCCTGCGCGTCCAATGGATGCATATCCAGCTCCGCGGCGCGGATGAAGAACCGCGGGCCCGCGAACGCCTTCTTGTTCTCGTCGTGGTCGCGCACCACGTGGCAGGTGTTCTGGCACAGGAAGCACTCGATGCACTTCCGGAACTCCTGTGAGCGCTCGACGTCGACCTGCTGCATCCGGTACTGGCCGGGGGCAACACCCTCGGGAGGCGAGAAGGCCGGCGTTTCCCGCGCCTTCTCGTAGTTGAAGGACACGTCCGTGACCAGGTCGCGGATGACGGGGAACGTCCGCAGCGGCGTGACCGTGATGGTCTCGTCGTCCGAGAACGTCGACATCCGGGTCATGCAGCCGAGCCGCGGCATGCCGTTGATCTCCATCGAGCACGAGCCGCACTTGCCGGCCTTGCAGTTCCACCGGCAGGCGAGGTCGGGCGCCTCGGTGGCCTGCAGCCGGTGGATGATGTCGAGGACGACCTCACCCTCGTTGACCTCGACCTGGTAGTCCTGCAGGTCGCCGCCGGTGTCGTCACCCCGCCAGACCTTGAATTGGCGCTTGGTTCCCATTACTTGCTCGCCCCTTCGGTAGCAGACGTGTCGAAGTCCGCCAGCTCCTCGTCGGTCAGGTACTTCGACAGCTCGGTGCGCTCGAACAGCTGGATCAGCTCCGGCCGGATCTTCGGCAGCGGCTTGTGCTCGAGCCGCACCTTGTCGCCGTCGAGCGAGCAGACGAGGTTGACCGTCCGCCACTTCGCGGACATCGCGGGGAAGTCCTCGCGGGTGTGGCCGCCCCGCGACTCCTCCCGCTCCAGCGCCGCCTTGGCGGTGCACTCGGAGACCACCAGCATGTTGCGCAGGTCCAGCGCCAGGTGCCAGCCCGGGTTGTAGCGGCGGCCGCCGCTCGCGCTGACCTTGGCGACCCGCTCGCGCAGCTCGGCGAGCCGGGTCAGCGCGTCCTCCAGCTCACCCTTGCGGCGGATGATGCCGACCAGGTCGCCCATCACGGCCTGCAGGTCCTGCTGCAGCTTGTACGGGTTCTCGCCCGTGTCCCGGGACAGCGGGGCGAGGGCGGTGTCGACGGCCGCCTCCACCGCACCCGCGGGCACGGCCGGGCGCTTGCCGATGGCGTCGACGTAGCGGGCGGCGTACTCACCCGCGCGCTTGCCGAACACCAGCAGGTCGGAGAGCGAGTTGCCGCCGAGCCGGTTGGAGCCGTGCATGCCGCCGGACACCTCGCCGGCCGCGAACAGGCCCTGCACGTGCCCCATCGCCGCACCCGAGTCAGGGTCGACCTCGACGCCGCCCATCACGTAGTGGCAGGTCGGCCCGATCTCCATCGGCTCCTTGGTGATGTCGACGTCGGCCAGCTCCTTGAACTGGTGGTACATCGACGGCAGGCGCTTCTGGATGTAGTCGGCCGACCGCCGGGACGCGATGTCGAGGTAGATGCCGCCGGCGGGGGTGCCGCGACCCTCCTTGACCTCGTTGTTGATCGCGCGGGCGACCTCGTCGCGGGGCAGCAGCTCCGGCGGGCGCCGGTTGTTGTCCGGGTCGGTGTACCAGCGGTCCGCCTCCTCCTCGGTCTCCGCGTACTGCTTGCGGAAGACGTCGGGGACGTAGTCGAACATGAACCGCTTGCCCTCGGAGTTCTTGAGGACGCCACCGTCACCGCGGACGGACTCGGTGACCAGGATGCCCTTGACCGAGGGTGGCCAGACCATGCCGGTCGGGTGGAACTGCAGGAACTCCATGTTGATCAGCGTGGCGCCGGCGCGCAGCGCGAGCGCGTGGCCGTCACCGGTGTATTCCCAGGAGTTCGAGGTCACCTTGTACGAGCGGCCGACGCCGCCCGTCGCCAGCACCACCGCGGGCGCCTGCAGCAGCAGGAAGTCGCCGGACTCGCGGTAGTAGCCGAACGCGCCGGCCACGCGGTCGCCGTCGAGCACCAGCTCGGTGATCGTGGTCTCGGCGAACACCCGGATGCGGGCGTCGTAGTCGCCGAACTCGCGCTTGTCCTCCTGCTGCAGCGACACGATCTTCTGCTGCAGCGTGCGGATCAGCTCGAGGCCGGTGCGGTCGCCGACGTGCGCGAGCCGCGGGTACTCGTGGCCGCCGAAGTTCCGCTGGGAGATCTTGCCGTCCGGCGTGCGGTCGAACAGCGCGCCGTAGGTCTCCAGCTCCCAGATCCGCTCCGGCGCCTCCTTGGCATGCAGCTCGGCCATCCGGAAGTTGTTGAGGAACTTGCCGCCGCGCATGGTGTCGCGGAAGTGCACCTGCCAGTTGTCGCGCGAGTTCACGTTGCCCATCGCCGCGGCGGCGCCGCCCTCGGCCATGACCGTGTGCGCCTTGCCGAACAGCGACTTGGAGATGATGGCGACCCGCTTGCCGGCGAGCCGCGCCTCGATCGCCGCGCGCAGGCCGGCGCCGCCGGCGCCGATCACGACGACGTCGTAGTGGTGTCGTTCGATTCGCTCAGTCATGTCAGTCGCCTCAGTTGATGAACCGCACGTCGCCGAACCAGCCCGCCGAGACCGCCATGATGTAGAAGTCGGTGAGGGCGAGAGTCCCCAGGGTGATCCACGCCAGCATCATGTGCCGGGTGTTCAACTTGGACACGAACGTCCAGAAGCGGTAACGCACCGGATGCTTGGAGAAGTGCTTGAGCCGGCCACCGGCGATGTGCCGGCAGGAGTGGCAGGAAAGCGTATAGGCCCAGAGCATGACCACATTCCCGATGAGAATGAGGTTGCCGAGCCCGAAGCCGAATCCCTCGGGGCTGTGGAACGCTTTGATGGCGTCCCAGGTGTTGATGACCGAGATGATGCCGGCGGCGTAGAACGCGTACCGGTGGGCGTTCTGGAAAATCAGGGGGAAGCGCGTCTCGCCGGAGTAGGTCTTGTGCCCGTCGGGCACCGCGCAGGCCGGCGGCGAAAGCCAGAACGAGCGGTAGTACGCCTTGCGGTAGTAGTAGCACGTCAGCCGGAAGAGCAGCAGGAACGGCAGCGTGAGGGCCGCCTCGGGGATGATCCACCAGCTCGGCAGGAAGGTGCCGAACTCCGCCGCCGAGCCACACCGATCGGTCAGACACGGTGAATAGAACGGGGTCAGGTAGTGGAAATCCTCGACGAAGAACCACTTGTGCATGTAAACCCGGACGGTCGCGTAGATGACCCAGGCCGACAGCCCGATCACCGTGATGAGCGGCGCTAGCCACCATCGATCCGTACGCAACGTCCGAGCCGAAATCGAGGCGCGCGCCTGCGCCCCGACCGGCCTCGTCGCCGTTGTCGTCATGAAGTCTCCCGCAAGGTTCTCATTGCCGCTGACCGGCGCGTGACGGTGCACACGTTACGCCGAGGAAAACGAGCGGCTCGCGGAGGTGCCAGCGGATGTGATCAATCCGCTGGACGGTGCTCAGAGATCCGGTGCGGAGAGGCGACGGACGGATGCGGCGCAGTCGTGGTGGCGGCTCGCCAACCGCTGCGAACCCGGCCCGACGAAGAACGCCGGCGCACCGCCGCGCACCTGCCGGTCGAGCGCGTCCGCGTAGCTGGTGCGCGCGTCGACGAGCGCGGTCCACCGGCGCACGAGGCGGTCGTCGTCATCGTCGCGCCGCAGTTCGTCGAGGAACGGGCGCACCGCCGCGTTCTCGTTGCGGATCGCGAGCGCGCGCTCGCGCGGGCCGGCCGTGGAGCCCGGCGGTGCCACGCGGTTGAGCCGCACCTCCAGCGCCTCGCAGGCCTCGCCCACGCGCCCCTCGCCGTCGACCGCGTCGGCGAACCGCGCCACGCCGACCACGCCCGCGCCGCAGGCGGCGACCACGACGAGGACGACGGCCGCGACGATCCCACCGATGATCAGCTGGCGGCGCCGCCGATTGTCCACATTGTCCGAAACGGGAGCGGGTGATTCGGGCAGATTGTCCGGCTCGTCGATGGTCGACGACGACGGCGGGGGTGGCGGGGTCGTCATACAGCAGAATCTATCCCGAAGCGCCGCCCGTGAAGTTCCACGAAGCCAGCCGCAGCGACGGGCCGGTGAAGCCGAAGACGTCCCAACTGTCGGCCGGCGTGATCGCGTTGCCGCCGACGCCGAGCACCGCACCCGGACCCAGTGCCTGCGGGTAGGACTGTGTGAACCGGAAGTTGCGCACCGGCCGGGTGATCTCCCCGCCCTCCACCAGCCACACACCGTTGCGGGTGAGCCCGGTGACCACCAGGGTCTTCGGGTCGAGCACGCGGGTGTACCAGAAGTCGGTGACCAGCAGGCCGCGCTCCATCGTGGACAGCAGCGCCGCGGTGTGCCCGTCGGCCACCGGGCCGGCGACCGCCGCGGCCGGCGCGCCGTCGTCCGGCAGCAGCCGCAGGTTGGCGGCCAGCGGGCCGAACGCGCTGCCGCCCGGCCACGCGTGCCCGGTGGACGTCGCGCCGGCCTCGGCCGCCGCCCGCCGGTCGTACGCCACCGCCGTGGTGATGCCCTCGCCGACGAACGTGATCGGGCGCTTCGGCGTGCCCTCGCCGTCGAACGGGACGCCCGCGCCGGCCGTGGCGGTCACGTCGTCGACGATCGTCACCGCCGGGTCGAACTGGGCCGCGCCGATCTCCGCGAACGACTGGCGCTCGTTGTGCAGCTTGCCGTTGAACCCGTAGAACGCGAAGTTCGCCAGCAGGTCGGCCACCGCGGTGGGTTCGAGCACCACCTCGTAGCGGCCCGGCGGCAGCTCGACGGGGTCGGCGCCGGCGCGCGCCTTGAGCGCGGCCCGGCCGCCGAGCAGCGCGCCGTCGATGTCGGCCAGCCGGCGCGAGCCGAGCCGGGCGACGCCGTCGGCGCCCGGCACGCGGGCGATGCCGTCCATCGCGGCTTCGGCCGCCCGACCGGACACGGACTGCCCGGCGCTGTTGGCGAACGCGCCGGACCAGTGCACGGTGCGGCAGTAGCCGGCGGTCTCCAGCCCCTCGGCCGCGTCGACGAACGCGCGCACCCGGGCGGCCCGCTCCTCGGGGCCGGCCTGCGCGGTGGCCTCGTCCCAGGCGCCGTCGGCGACCAGGGGCGCGGGCGGCGCGAGGCCCGGCCAGCCCGGGTCGACCGGGGTCAGCGCGGCCGCGGCGATCGTGCGCTCGACCAGCGCGCTCAGGCCGGCCTCGTCGACCACGGTGGTCGAGCCGCCGACCGTGCGGCCGTCGAGGTTGATGCGCAGCCGGACCGCGGTGGTCGCGTCCGCGACGTTCTGGTGGATGCCGGAGTTGGCGAACCGGGTCAGCGCCAGGGCGGTGTGTCCCACCAGCGCCTCGGCCTGCGCGCCGCTGCCCGCCAGGCGGTGGACCAGGTCGACCACCCGGCCCGCGAGATCGAGCTCCGCCGACATCAGCCCGTCACCCCCACGCGTACGCCGGTGAACCGTGCCGGAGCCGCGGGATGGCCGGTGTGCCCGGTCTGGCCCGGCTGGCCCTTGCCGCAGTTCGGGATGCCCCACGCGGTGACCTCCGACGAGAGCATGTCCATGGACTGCCAGAAGGTCGGGCCGATCCCGGTGTAGGTCGGGTTGCGCAACATCCGGCCGATCTTGCCGTTCTTGATCTCCCAGCCGATCTCGCAGCCGAACTGGAAGTTGAGCCGCCGGTCGTCGATCGACCAGGACCGGTTGGTGTCCATGAAGATCCCGTCATCGGTGCTGGCGATGATCTCTTCGAGCGTGTGCGGGCCGGGCTCCAGCCCGACGTTCGTCATCCGCACCATCGGCAGCCGGGCCCAGCCGTCGGAGCGCACGCTGCCGGCGTAGTCGAGACCGGCGACCGACGCCGAGTCACGCCCGGCCAGCACACCGACCCAGAGGCCCTCGTGCACCGCGTAGCGGGCACCGGCCGGCGTGCCTTCGTCGTCGTAGCCGAAGCTGCCCAGCGCGCCCGGGATGGTCGGGTCGATCGCGATGTTCATCAGGTGCGAGCCGTAGCGCATCGTGCCGAGCTGGCGCAGGTCGAGCCAGGACGTGCCGGCGTAGGCGGCCTCCCAGCCGAGGATCCGGTCGAGCTCGATCGCGTGCCCCACGGACTCGTGGATCTGCAACGCCATCTGCTCGCTGCCGAGGATCAGCGTGGTCTCGCCGGCCGGGCACGGCGCCGCGGTGAGCAGCTCGCGCGACTCGACCGCCACGCGCGCGGCGTTGCCGGGCAGGTCGAGCCCGGTGACCAGCTCCCAGCCGCGGGTGCCGTACTGGTTGCCGTAGGACCGTCGTTGCGACTCGCCCTCGCCGATCGAGGTTGCCGCGATGCCGCCACCGCACTCCCGGAACCGCTGGTCGATCCGGTGCCCCTCGCTGGAGACGAACCACTTCGCGGTGTCCCAGATCTGGTAGTGGCTCTCGGCCAGGTCGGCGCCGTGCTCGCGCATCGTGGTGGTCAGCCCGACCATCAGGTCGGCCTTCTCGGTCAGCGGCACGCTCAGCGGGTCGACCTCGCACGGCGACGACCACGAGCCGGACGCCGGCGGCAGCGGCACCAGGCCGGTGGCCGGCCCGGGGACGCCGGCGCTCGCGGCGGCGATCTTCGCGGCGCGGGTGCCGGCCGCGCGGGCGGCACCGTCGGACATGTCGGGCAGGGCGTAGAAGCCCCACCCTGAGCCGACCAGCGCGCGCACGCCGACACCGGCGTCCTCGTCCTGGTTGAGCTCCTCGATCTCGCCGTTGCGGGCCGACATGGACTCGGACCGGCGGTGCATCACCCGCGCGTCCGCATATCGCGCCCCGGCGTCCAGTGCTGCCTGGACCGCGGCGGCGGCCGCGTCGAAATGGGTCACGCGCCGACCCTATCCAGGAGATCGCCAACCGGCACGCCGGCTTCCGGTGATAGGTCACGATTCCGTCGCGGGCGCGAACCCTTGGCGGGGCATATGGCGTCCTCGATGCAGAGTCGTTACCACCGACCTGGCTGACAGTTCGCAGGCCGTAGCTTACTTTCAGCGCCAACGGTCGGATGCAACTTCCTTTCGCGTTCGAAGCGTTCACTGCACAGTGCACGACCCGGAAGGAGGGTGACCGCCATGACCGATGGCGCCACCGGTCCGGTCGGTCTCGCGGTCGCGTCACCCGACGACCCCGTCGGGGAGCAACCGAGCGCCGGCAAGGTCATCGTCGGCCGTTCTCCCGGTCAGCTCGCCTGGCTCCGACTCAAGCGCGATCGCACCGCGTGGGCCAGCGGCATCGCCCTCGCCGTGTTCGCGCTGGCCGCCCTGACCGCCCCGCTGATCGAACGGCTCTACGGCAAGGGACCGCTCGACCGGTTCACCGACAAGCTCGACCGCAACGGCAACCCGCTCGGCTATCTCGGCGGCATCAGCGCCGAGCACTGGCTCGGCGTGCAGCCCCGGCTCGGCCGGGACATCTTCATCCAGATCGTCTACGGCATGCGCACGTCGCTGATCGTCGCGCTCACCGCGGCGCTGCTGACCATCGTGCTCGGCGTGGTCATCGGCATCGTGGCCGGCTACCTCGGCGGCAAGGTCGACGCGGTGCTGAGCTGGCTGACCGACCTGACGCTGGCGTTCCCGTTCTACATCTTCTGCTTCGCGTTCGTGCCGATCGCGGTGGCGCAGCGCTACGGGCCGACCGACCAGGAGGCGTCCTGGTTCCGGCCACTGCTGCTGATCATCGTGTTCGTCCTCTTCAACTGGACCTACAGCGCCCGGCTGGTCCGCGGGCAGGTGCTCACGCTGCGGGAGCGGGAGTTCGTCGAGGCGGCCCGCGCGTCCGGCGCCCGCGTCGGGCACGTGCTGTTCAAGCAGCTTCTGCCCAACCTGTGGGCACCGATCTTGGTGACCTTCTCGCTCAACGTGCCGGCGCTGATCACCGCCGAGGCGGCCCTGTCGTTCCTCGGCATCGGCATCCTCGAGCCCACACCCGACCTCGGGCGGCTGATCAGCGACAGCGTCAACTACATCCGCGACGACCCCGCGTTCACGCTGACCGGCGGCATCACGCTGTTCGCGCTGGTGCTCGCGTTCAACCTGTTCGGCGACTCACTGCGGGACGCCCTCGACCCGAAGTCCGACCGGTAGGAGACGGCGACGATGATCCGGTTCTTCGTCAAGAAGGCTCTCCTCGCGGTCGCGACGCTGTTCACGGTCAGCGTGCTCACCTTCGGGCTGTTCTTCGCGGTGCCCAACAGCCCGGCCGAGCTGATGTGCGGCAACCGCAAGACCTGCACGGCCGAGCAGCAGGAGAGCATTGCCCGGCGGATGGGCCTCGACAAGCCCGTCGTCCAGCAATATGCGGACTTCATGGCCGGGATCGTCAAGGGGCGCACGTTCGGCGAGGGCGAGGCGGCCCGCGACTGTCCGGCGCCGTGTCTCGGCTACTCGTTCCGCAACGACGAGCCGGTCACCGACATCATCGGCCGCACGCTGCCGGTGACGCTGTCCATCGTGTTCGGTGCCGCGGTGGTCTGGCTGCTGATCGGCGTCTCGGTCGGCATGATCTCGGCACTGCGCAAGGGCACGATCTTCGACAAGGGCGCGGTCGGTTTCTCGCTGACCGGCGCCTCGATGCCGATCCTGCTGTTCGGGCCGCTCCTTTTGATCATCTTCGTGTACGAGACGGGCCTGCTCGGCTATCCGACCTATGTGCCGATCACCGAGAACCCGCTCAGGTGGGCGGCGGCGATGCTGTTGCCGTGGCTGGCTCTCGGCTTCATCAACTCCGCCAGCTACGCGCGCCTGGCCCGCGCGCAGATGCTGGAGACATTGTCCGAGGACTTCGTGCGCACCGCACGGGCCAAGGGCATGACCAAGATGCGGGTGTACGGGCGACACGCGCTGCGCGCCGCGATCACGCCGATCGTGACGATCGCGGGTCTCGACCTGGGCACCTACCTCGGCGGCACGGTGGTGACGGAGACGATCTTCGGCTTCACCGGGCTTGGCAAGGCATCGCTCAACGCGGCGATCAACCTCGATATGCCGCTGGTTATGGCGACGGTGTTGCTCGCCGCGTTGTTCATCGTCGCGGCCAACCTCGTCGTCGACGTCCTCTACTCGTTCATCGACCCCAGAGTTCGTCTGGCGTAGACCCACGGGCGCGTGCCGGTGTGGGCCGTGCCGACACGCGCCCGTGACCCGAAAGAAATGTTCGAACATCAGGCTCATGGCGGAGGTTTTCTGCAAGCCTCCGACGGATAGGGAGGGAGTGACCGATGCGTCCACCACGGACGTTGCGGCGGGTGACCGCCGCGACCGGCGCCGCGCTGCTGCTGGCGGCGACGCTGGCCGCCTGTTCGAAGAACACGGGCGATTCCGGCGAGCAAGGCAACGAGGTCGTCGAGAGGACCGGCGCGATCTCGACCGATCCGAAGGAGTCGCAGGGCCCCGCACCCGAGGTCGAGGGTGCGGTCAAGGGCGGCACGCTGAAGATCATTCAGCAGGCCGACTTCGAGCACCTGGACCCGCAGCGCACCTACACCGTCAACTCGATGGCGCTGCAGCACCTGATCGTCCGCAACCTGACCCAGTTCCGCGAGGACGGCAAGGGCAAGCTGACGCTGGTCGGCGACCTCGCCGAGGATCCGGGCAAGGACGTCAACGGGGACTGCAAGACCTGGGAGTACACGCTCAAGAAGGGCGTCAAGTACGAGGACGGCAGCGAGGTCAAGGCCGCCGACGTGGCCTACGGCATCGCCCGGTCGTTCGAGGAGACCATCGACGGCGGCCCGACCTACGTCCAGGAGTGGCTGGCCGACAACCCGACCTACAACGCGGAATACAAGGGCCCCTACACCTCCGGCAACACCACCGTGCCGGGCCTGACCGTCAACGGTGACTACGGGCTCAAGTTCGACTTCAAGAACCCGCACTGCGACCTGCCGTTCGCGCTGAGCATGGGCACCTCGGTGCCACTGCCGCAGGCCAAGGACACGAAGCTCGAGTACGACCGGCGGATCTTCTCGTCCGGCCCGTACAAGATCAAGGAGTACGTGAAGGACAGCAAGGTCGTCCTGGAGCGGAACCCGAACTGGGACCCGAACACGGACCCGATCCGGCACAACTACCTCGACAGCGTCGAGGTGGAGATCGGCCCGGACGACGCGGCGCAGACCGAGCGGGCCATCGCGGGCGGCGCGGACGCCAACGCGATCGCCTACGACAACGTGCCGCAGTCACTGGTCAGCAAGGTGCAGGGCGACCCGTCGCTCAAGGAGCGGACGATCGACACCCCGAGCCTGTTCGTCTGGTACCTCGCGATGAACAACCAGAAGCTCACGGACATGAACGTCCGCAAGGCCATCGGCTGCGCGCTCGACAAGCAGGGCATCCTGCTGACGCAGGGCGGTGACGCGGCCGGCCGGCTGACCAACAACCTGCAGGCCGACACCACGATCGGCTACCAGGAGATCGCCGACCCGACCGGCTGCGGCCCGACCGGCAACCCGGAGAAGGCCAAGGAACTGCTGGGCGGCAAGAAGATCAAGCTCGCCTTCATGTCCCGCGACACGGCGTTCGGCCAGCAGACCGCGCCGGTCGTCAAGGACAGCCTCGAGAAGGCCGGCTTCGAGGTCGTCGTCTCCTACGTCGCGACGCCGAACCACAACCCGACGGCGCGCACGAAGGACAACCCGTACGACATCTACATCAGCAACTGGGGTGCGGACTGGCCGAGCGGCGCGTCGACGATCCCGGTGCTCTACGACGGCCGGAAGATCGGCCCGAAGGGCAACTCGAACGTCTCCTACTTCAACGGCGACGACGTCAACCAGGCCATCGACAAGGCCTCGGCGCTGCCGGCCGGCGAGGCGGGCGACGACTGGTCCGCGATCGAGAAGACCATCGTCGAGAAGTACTACCCGGTCGTCCCGATCTACCAGTCCAAGACCTTCCTGGTCATGGGTGACAAGGTCGGCGGGGTCTTCCACTCCGACTCGATCGGCACGACGGTCTACTACAACGCCTACATCAAGCAGTAGGTAGGCGCGGCGTGAGGAGGGGCTCCTAGCGGGGCCCCTCCTTCTGCTCCAGCGGGCACCACCAGGTGCTCCGGCCGCCGTAGATGCCGTGCGCCGCCGGCGTGCCGTCCCGCGGACAGCGGCCGTCCGGTCCGCGCAGCTTCAGGCTCCCGAGGGTGTGTACGCCGCCGTCGCGCACAGACGTCCGGATCGCGTATCGGGTGGCCCGCAGCAGCGCGGTCACCTCGTCCGGGGTCAGCTCGTCGACCGGCCGGCCCGGGTGCACCTTGGCCCGCCAGAGGATGTCGTCGGCCAGCAGGTTGCCGATCCCGGCGACCGCGTGCTGGTCGAGCAGGCGCGCCTTGATCGGCGCCGTGCCCCGGCCGAGCATGGCCCGGAACTGCTCCGGGGTGATCACCGTGGCGTCCGGGCCGAGCAGCTCGATCGGCGGGTCCAGCCGGATCCGCCCGAGCCGGCGCGGGTCGATGAGCATCAGCCGGCCGCCGTCGGCGAAGGTCAGCGCGAACCGGGAGTATCGGTAGTCGCCCTTGGGGCGGCCGCGCTCCCAGTAGTCGCCGCCGTCCACTTCGGAGCCGTCCGGGTCCGCGACCACGATCTTGCCGGACATGCCGAGATGGATGCCGAGGATCGGCCCGCCCTCCGAGGTCTCGCACCACATGCTCTTGCCGCGCCGGTGCGCGACGGTCAGCTCCCGGTCGACCAGCGCGTCCCGGATCTGGCCGGGCGGGTGCGGCCGGCACACCCAGGTGTCGTGGTCGTCGACGGCCACGATCCGCCGGCCTACAGCGGTCCGCGCGATCACCGCACGCGCGTTCTCGACCTCGGGAAGCTCCGGCACGCCCTAAACGCTACGGCGCAGGAAGTCGAGCTCGGCTGGCAGGCGGCGGGCCGGGTCCGTCTCGCGGAGCAGCTCGTGCGGGCGGTTGGTCCGGGTCAGGGCCGTGGACAGCCGGGCCACCTCGGCGGACTCCTCCGGGTCGGCCGGATCCGCCACGATCAGCATCGGGCGAACGGTCGACCGCGCCGGCAGCGGCTCGGCGGCCACCTCCAGCAGCGAGTGGTGCGCGTAGATCTCCGGGCCGTCGATCGGCTGGCCCAGGTAGCGCTCCGCGTACGCGGTGCCGCACTGGGCCCAGTCGACGATCGGGCCCTGCGCGACCGCCGACCGGAACACCTCGGGCCGGCGCAGCACCGCGAGCGCGGCGAGCCAGCCGCCGAACCGCCGGCCGCGCACCGCGACCCGGGCGAGGTCCAGGTCGGGGTGCTTGCCGCTGAGGGCGCCGAGCGCGTCGGCCTGGTCGGTGAGCATCACGTCGGCGAGCCGGCGGTGCACCACCTTCTCGAACGACGGCGCGACACCGGGCGTACCCCGGTTGTCCACGGTGACCACCGCGAAACCGTTGTCGGCCCACCACTGCCGCTCGATCCAGGCGGACCGCTCGGCGCGCACCTCCTGGTGGCCGGGGCCGCCGTCGATGTCGAGCAGCACCGGCAGCCGGCGCCCGGCGACGTGGCCGGCCGGGTAGAGCACCGCGGCCGGCAGCCGCCGGTCGGTGACCCGTTCCAGCGTGGGCCGCGGCGTCAGCGGCGGCTCGGCCGATCGGAGCTCGAGCTTCGCCACCTGGGTGTCGCCCTGCCAGATCGTCCAGCGGGTGCCGGTGTGTTCGAGCGAGCGGGCGCCGATGACCAGCACGTCACCGCCGACGGCGCCGGTGTGCCAGCCGGGCGCGGTGGTCAGCCGGCGGGACTCGACGCCACCGCCGCCGATCGCCGTGCGTACGCGGAAGAGGTGTTGCTCGCTGGGTTCGCCGTCGCTGGCCTCGACCAGCAGGTCGGGGGAGTTGCCCGGCCCCGGCATCCGGCCGACCACCCGGCGCAGGTAGAGCGACGGCGGCGTGAGCAACGTGCCGTCGGCGAACAGGCAGCGCGCGTCGTAGCCGTCGTGGGCCAGCTCGCCGCCCACCAGCACGCGGCCGTCGGGCAGGTGGCAGGGCGTGCCCGCGACCGGCTCGACCCAGCGCGGGTCGGCCAGCTCGGCGTGCACCTGGGTCTCGCCGGTGCGCGGGTCGACGGCGAGCACCAGGCCGTGCTGCTGCATCCGGCGCAGCACGGTGATCAGCGGGCCGCCCTCGACCCAGTCGACCGCGACCAGGTAGGGATAGGTCTCCCGGTCCCAGTGCACGTCGACCCAGCCGCCGTCGAGGTCGAGCAGGTGCAGGCTGACCTCTGCGTTGGTGGCCCCTGCGCGGGGACGGGCGAGCGTGACCGGTGGCTCGCCGACCTCCGTGCGGGTCACCCGCGCGTCGTCGACCCGGGTGGCGAGCAGGGTCTGCCCGTCCGGCGACCACCAGTAGCCCCGGTGCCGGTCGAAGTCGCGGACGGCGACCTCCTCGGCGCGGCCCCAGCTCACGTGGGTGCCCTCGCCGGCCAGCAGCACGTCGGCGCCGTCGGGCTCGATCACCCGCAGCTCGCCGGCCGGGCTCAGGTAGGCGATCCGGGTGCCGGTGGGGTCCGGCCGCGCGTCGGTGACCGGGCCGGTCGCCGGGACGTCGGCGACCGCACCGGTGCGCACGTCGACCCGGCGCATCCGGCCCGCGGTGACCAGCGCCGCGTACCGGGCCAGCGGGTCGGTCGCGTACGCGTCGATCGGGCCCTCGGCGATGAGGCGTTCGGTCGCCTCGCCGCCCAGATCCAGGCTCCATAGCGAGTCGGTGGCGTCCTCCGGGCCGGCGGAGCGCAGGAACAGCACCCGCGAGCCGTCGGCGGCCACGGTGACCTCGTGCGGCGCGCCGCGCGTGAACAGTTGCGTCCGTGCGGCCAGCTCGGGAAACTCCACATCCGGATCGTATGGGGTCTAAGAGGCTGGTGAGAGTCGTTCCGGGAGGCCGCCGGAGACACGCGTAGAGTGGCCCGGTGGCTCGACGACTACTGCTGGTGCACGCCCATCCGGACGACGAGTCGATCAGCACCGGCGCGACGATGGCGCACTACGCGGCGCAGGGTGCCCAGGTAACCCTGGTGACCTGCACGCTCGGCGAAGAGGGCGAGATCTACGTCCCCGAGCTGGCGCTGCTCTCCGCCGGGGAGGCCGACCAGCTGGGCGGTTACCGGATCGCGGAGCTGCGCGCCGCCTGCACCGCCCTGGGCGTGCGGGACGTGCGCTTCCTCGGTGGCGCGGGCCGCTACCGCGACTCCGGGATGATGGGCACGCCCGCCAACGACCACCCCCGGGCGTTCTGGCGCGCCGACCTGGACGTCGCCGCCATGCACCTGGTCGAGGTCATGCGCGAGGTCCGGCCGCAGGTCATGATCACCGACGACGACCGCGGCTTCTACGGGCACCCCGACCACATCCAGTCCCACCGGGTGGCGATGCGGGCGGCCGAGCTGGCCCGGGCCGAGGGCGTCGCGCCGCAGAAGATCTACTGGACCGCGCAGCCGAAGAGCGTGCTGGAGGCAGGCCTGCACGCGTTCGCCGGCACCGTCGGCAACCCGTTCGAGGGCGTCGAGAGCGTCGACGACTTCCCGTTCGGCACCCCCGACGACAAGATCGCCGCCCGGATCGACGCGACCGACCTGCACGACGCGAAGGTCGCCGCGCTGCGGTCGCACGCCACCCAGATCCCCGACTCGTCCTGGCTGTACGCGCTGGCCGGCGACTTCGGCAGCGAGTTCATGGGTGTCGAGTACTTCACGCTCGCGGCCGGCGAGCGGGGCCCGGGCGGCGGGCCCAACGGCTGGGAGACCGACCTGTTCGCCGGCCTGGCGGCCGACGAGCCCGCGCCGGCGGAGGCCGGGTCCAGGTGAGCAGCGTGTCCAGCCCCACCGACCACGTGCCACCGCCGCCGGAGTCGCCCGAGCCGGCGCCCGCGCCCGCTCCCGGTCCCGAGCCGCGGCCCAGCCGCGACCGTGGCGTGGTGGCCGTGCTGCTGACCCTCGCCGGCGTGCTGCTCACGGTGCTGCTGTCAGCGCTGTCCGCCGTGCTCGAACTGCTGTTGATCAGCGTGCGGGTCGGCGGGCAGCTGATCGGCGTCTCGGCGCTGCTGGCGCTGGTCGGCAACCTGTTCGTGGGCTGGTTCGCATACCGGTCGACACGGCGCAAGTGGGCCGTCCTCCCGGCCGCCCTGATCTGGCTCGCGATCACCCTCCTGGCCGCCGGCAGGACTACAGAGGGTGACTATCTGATTGCGTCCAATAACTGGGTGGGTTGGGCGATGATCGGTCTCGGGTCACTGGCCTGGACCATCGTCGGCATCCGACTTGTCTCTTCTCCACCTGCGAAAACGCTGTATTAGACCCCTGCCTGGCCGGCGATTCCGATAGGTGAGCGCCGCCACGCAGGGTGTCAACTCCGAGATCTGTTCGTTACAGTCGGTGCGGTCCAAACAAATCCGATTTAAGGTATTTGATGCAGACCGCCCCCCGGAGCAAGAAGCGTCGTCGGTTCGCCGTCGGCGGCGCCCTCCTCGCCCTGCTGCTGATCGCCATCGGTGTCCTCGCCGGCTTCGCGTACAAGGGTGACGTCCCCCGCGGCACCTCCGTGCTCGGCATCGACATCGGCGGCCTGGACCGCTCGGCCGCCGCCAACCGCCTGCACGCCGGGCTCGACGGCAAGCCGGCGCTGGACAAGCCGATCACCGTGCACGTCACCGGCGACTCCGCGAAGTCCGCCGACGCGCAGGTCACCCCCGACCAGATCGGCCTGGCCGTGGACGTGGACGCCACCGTGGCCGACGCCGCGGACGGCGGACCGCACCTGTGGGGCGGCGACACCGTCAAGCCGCACGTCACCCTCGACGCCACCAAGCTCGACGCCGTCCTGCGCCCCACGGTGCAGCAGGCCACCGGCGACGCCGCCACCCCCGGCTCGATCACGTTCGACGGCGTCACCCCGAAGATCACCTACCCGACGCCGGGCAAGGGCGTCGACCTGCCGAAGGCCGCCGAGGCTGTGAAGTCCGGCTGGGTCGACACCATCTCCGCCGCCGGCGTCGCCGCCGGTGGCACCGTGCCGAGCCCGGGCCAGCCCGGCGCCGCGAGCGTCTCGGTGCCGCTGGTCGAGGTCGACAACGCCAAGGCCCGCGCCGCGGTCGACCAGCTGATGGACACGCTGGTCAAGCCGGCCGTCGCGGCTCCGGTGACGGTGCACTCGGCGAAGGGCGACGTCACCATCACCCCCGACATGATCGCCAAGAGCCTGAAGATCAACGGCGCCGCGGACGGCACGGTCACGCCGTCGGTCGACCCGGCCGCGCTGCGTACCGCCATGGGTCCCGCGATCTCGAAGATCGAGTCGTCGCCGCCGTCGGCGGTCAAGGGCTCGGGCGCGACGCAGCAGGTGCTGGTCAGCCAGGCCGGCGGCCAGTACGTGGACGGCAACAAGCTGGCCACCGACGTGCTCGGCGTGCTGCCCAAGGCCGGCCCTCGCACCGTCGACGCCGTGCTGAACCCGGCCCAGGCGATGACCGCCGACGCCAACCTGCAGAAGATGGGCGTCAAGGAGAAGGTCTCGACCTTCACCACCAAGTTCACCGGCGGGCTCGACGAGCCCCGGGTCAAGAACATCGTGACCGTGGCCGACAAGGTCGACGGCGCGGTCGTGAAGCCCGGCGAGACCTTCTCGCTCAACGGCTTCACCGGCTGGCGCGGCTACGAGCAGGGCTACGTCGACGCGCCGGTGATCGAGAACAACAAGCTCGTCCCGGCCGTGGGCGGTGGCATTTCGCAGTTCACCACCACGCTGTTCAACGCGAGCTACTACGCGGGCCTCAAGGACGTGGAGCACAAGCCGCACTCGTTCTACATCTCGCGCTACCCGTCGGTGATCGAGTCGACGATCTTCTGGCCCGACCTGGACCTGAAGTTCCAGAACACCACGCCGTACGGGATGCTCATCGACACGTCGTACACCAATGACTCGATCACGGTGTCGATGTGGAGCACCAAGGTCTACGACAGCGTCAAGACCGAATGGGCCCCGAAGCACGACGTCGTCAAGCCGGAGAGCAAGACCCTGCCGGCCGGCCCGGAGTGCATCGCGACCACCGGCACGGACGGCTTCACGCAGGACGCCTACCGCGTGATCACCAAGGACGGCAAAGAGGTGCAGCGCGAGAAGTTCAGCTGGCGTTACGATGCTGAACCGCGTTACACGTGCGAAAAGCCCCCTGCCGACAAGCCCGCGGGCGACGCGGCCGCGACCGACCAGGCCACGACCGACACGCCCGACAGCCAGCCGGAGCAGCAGCAGCCGACCGACGAGCCGGTCGCTCCGGTGGCGCCGTCGAACTCCTACGGCGGCTGGGGACGCTGAGCGCGCGTCTGACGCCGAGTGAGCGTTGGAGGCGCAGATGAGAAACCGCTGGCTCCGGATCGGCGCCCTCGCCGGCGCGTTGTTCGCGATCAACCTGGTTGCCCGGGGGGTCGCGAACTTCGCGTATGGCGATGACACGGACATGCAGGACCGCGTGTCGCTGGTCTTCTTCGCGGTCGTGGCGCTGGTCATCGCCGGCGTCGCGTTCCGCTGGGGGCGCGACCGGCCGGTCGGCGTCTTGCTGGCCGACATGGCCGGCGCGGTGCTCGTGGCCTGCCTGGCGACGGTGCTGATCGGGCCGGCGGTGTTCGGGGCCAACCCGGTCGGCGGCGGCGCGGGGGAGTTCTTCGCCCAGATCTGGCTCTATGCGGCGTTCAGCGCCGGCGGCTTCCTGGTCGGCTACCTGCTGCTCGTGGTGCTCGGCAAGGATTACCGCTCCCGCCAGCTCGCCGCCTACTCGAAGGCGAAGCTCAGCAAGCCGCGTCGGGTCGTGCGCCGCTAGGCTGCTCGCGCGTCAGGTAGCTGTGGTGGGTGGTGAACCCCAGCGTGCCGTAGAGCGCGATCGCGGCCGTGTTGTGCTCCTCGACCTGCAGGAACGCCTCGGTGGCGCCGAGCTCGGCGGCCCAGGTGGCGAGCGCCGCGGTGACCACGCGGGCCAGGCCCTTGCGCCGGTGCGCCGGGATCACCTCGATCGACGCCAGGTGCAGCCACCGCCGTTCCTCGCCGACCACGGCGCCCCGGCCGGCCGCGATCAGCGTGTCGCCGTCGTACAGGCTGGCGAACCGCACCTCGGGCGGCCCGGTGAGCACGTGCCGGGCGGCGGGCGGGAGGCTCCGCTTGCGCGCCTCGTAGATCGCCAGCCAGTCGTCGCCGGGCGCCTTGGCCAGCGACACGCCCGGGGCGTCGGCGACCAGCCGGCTCAGCGCCCCGGTCTGCACGAAGGTCAGCGGCCGGGCGGTCCAGCCGCGGGCGTCCAGCGCCGCGCCGACCGGCGCCGCCAGCGGCAACGGGGTGTTGATCAAGGCCGGCTGGCCGCGCTCGGCGTACCACTCCTCGATCGCGTCGATCGCCGCCTCGAGCGGCCGGTCCGGGTCGCCGATCGGCAGCGCCGAGTTGGCCCGACCCGTCCACCCGTCCGCGCTGCGCAGCAGCCAGTCGCCCAGCCGGCCGCGGATCGGCGCCGGCCAGGCGGCGTCGGCGGCCAGCTCCAGCGCGATCACGTCGGCGGCGGTCGGGCGGCGCTGCGGCGGCACCCGCTTGGCCCGGTGTACCTCCGACAGGGGTACGACGATCGTGCCGTTCGTCGTTGCCACGGTGAGTTTCGTCTCGTCCACCGCGACCAGCTCACCCAGCGCGTCCGAATAGAGCGGGCGACCGTTGCGAACGCCGACAATCCGCCGGATCACCACACGGTGTCCTACATCCTGCCGTCGGAGCACGATCGACCCCCCTCCACGCGAGATACTAGGCTCTTGACCGCCGCGGGTGATCGCGGCGTGGCTACGGAGGAGAGAAACCCGTGACCTACATCATCGCGGAGCCGTGCGTCGATGTGCTCGACAAGGCGTGCATCGAGGAGTGCCCCGTCGACTGCATCTACGAGGGCAACCGGATGCTCTACATCCACCCCGATGAGTGCGTCGACTGCGGGGCCTGTGAACCGGTCTGCCCGGTCGAGGCGATCTTCTACGAGGACGACGTGCCGGAGCAGTGGAAGGACTACACCACCGCCAACTACGAGTTCTTCGAGGACCTCGGCTCGCCGGGCGGCGCGTCCAAGGTCGGCAAGATCGAGAAGGACCACGCCGTCGTCGCGGCGCAGCCTCCGCGCGAAGCGGAGCACTGACCGGCGTGCGGGTGTCGGCCACCCTGCCCGACTTCCCGTGGGACCTGCTCGAGCCCGCCAAGGCGGTCGCCGCGGGGCACCCGGACGGCATCGTCGACCTGTCGATCGGCACGCCGGTCGACCCGGTGCCCGCGGCGATCCGCGCGGCCCTGGTCGCGGCCGCCGACGCGCCGGGTTACCCGCTGACCGCCGGCACGCCGGCGCTGCGCTCGGCGATCCGGCGGTGGGTGGCCCGCGCCTGCGGTGCCACCTTCGAGGAGATCGGCGTCCTGCCGACGATCGGCTCCAAGGAGCTGGTCGCCGGCCTGCCGGCGCAGCTCGGCCTCGGCGCCGGTGACGTCGTGGTGATCCCGCCGGTCTGCTACCCGACCTACGAGGTCGGTGCCCGGCTGGCCGGCGCCAAGGTCATGCGCGCGGACTCGCTGCTGTCCCTGGGTCCGGCGACCGACGTCAAGCTGATCTGGGTCAACTCGCCCGGCAACCCCAACGGTCGCGTGCTCCCGCCGGCCCACCTGCGCAAGGTGGTCGACTGGGCGCGCGAGCGGGGCGCGGTGGTGGCCAGCGACGAGTGCTACCTGACGCTCGGCTGGGAGGTCGAGCCGACCTCGATCCTGTCGCCGTCGGTCAACGGCGGCTCGCTGGAGGGCCTGCTCGCGGTGCACTCGCTGTCGAAGCGGTCCAACCTCGCGGGCTACCGGGCGGGCTTCGTCGCCGGCGACCCGGCGCTGGTCGGCGAGCTGCTGGCGGTGCGCAAGCACGCGGGCCTGATCGTCCCGGACCCGGTGCAGGCCGCGATGGTGGCGGCCCTCGACGACGAGGCGTCGGCGACCGAGCAGCGCACCCGGTACGCCGCCCGGCGCGGAGTCCTGCGCGAGGCGCTGGAGAAGGCCGGCTTCGCGATCTCCCACTCCGAGGCGGGCCTCTACCTGTGGGCGTCCCGCGACGAGGACTGCTGGTCCACCGTGGAGCACCTGGCCCGGCTCGGCATCCTGGTCGCACCCGGCGCGTTCTACGGGCCCACCGGCGAGCGGCACGTCCGGGTCGCGCTGACAGCCACCGACGAACGCATCGCCGCCGCCGCCGACCGCCTATCCTCGGTGGATGGCTGATCCCGTCGTCGCGGTGCGCGGTGAGGCGGTGCGTGAGGTGCCGCCGGAGATCGCACGGTTCTCGGTCACGGTCGCCGCGCGCGACAAGGACCGCCAGGCCACGCTGCGCCGGCTGGCGGAGCGCGCGGAGCAGACCCGGGCGCTGGTCGACAGCTACTCGGTCGAGCGCCGCGAGTCCGGCGGCCTCCAGGTCTTTCCGGAGCGCAAGCGGTCGGGCGAGAAGGTCGCCGCCTACCAGGGCAGCGTGACGACGACCGTCACGCTAGCCGACTTCGACGTGCTCGGCGAGCTGATGCTGCGGCTGGCCGACCAGGAGCAGACGTCCGTCTCCGGGCCGTGGTGGGAGCTGCGGCCCGACAGCCCGGCGCAGCGCGAGGTGCGCCGGGCGGCGATCGAGGACGCGATCGCGGTGGCCCGGGACTACGCCGCCGCGCTGGGCGCCCGGATCACCGCGCTGGTCGAGGTCGCCGACGCGGGGATGCGACCGCAGCCGATGTTCGCCCGTGCGGGGATGGAACGCGACGCAGCGCTCAGCGTCCCGAGCATCGACCTCGACCCGCAGGTGCAGACCGTGCACGCCGCGATCGAGGCCCGCTTCACGATCAGCGCGCCCTCGGTGCTATCGGAGGTCGGCTGAGGTCCCGCCGGGCTCCAGCGCCGCCGCGGCCCAGCAGTAGCGGGCCACCACCGTCCGGTACGGGCGGAACCGCTCGCCCTCCGGCTCCAGCTGTTTCGGCGTCGGCACGGTGTCCCGCGGCCAGATGTGCGTGAAGCCCTGCCGCACGCCGAGGTCGTC
The DNA here is from genome assembly GCF_040654855.1 of Asanoa sp. NPDC050611. Classification (NCBI taxonomy): domain Bacteria; kingdom Bacillati; phylum Actinomycetota; class Actinomycetes; order Micromonosporales; family Micromonosporaceae; genus Asanoa; species Asanoa sp. NPDC050611. The sequence continues at coordinate 33,471 of NZ_JBFAIU010000010.1, read as the reverse complement.
GACCGGCCAGACGTCGAGCCGGCGCAGCTCGAAGATCAGGAACATCTCGGCCGTCCAGGGCCCGATGCCGCGCACGGTGACCAGCCGCGCGATGATCTCGTCGTCCGGCATCCGGGCGCCGGCCCTGAGCACCACGGTGCCGTCGACGACCTTGGCGGCCAGGTCGCGCAGGGCGGCGGACTTGGCGCCCGACAGCCCGGCCGCGCGGAGCTGCTCAGCGGAGAGCGCCAGCAGGGCCTCCGGGGTGAACGGGCCGTCCACCATGGCCCGCAGGCGGCCGTGGATGGCGATCGCGGACCGCCCGGAGAGCTGCTGGAACGTGATCGCCCGGACGAGCGCGCCGAACGGCCCGTCCGGGTCCCGCTTGCGGTGCTGGATCGGCCCCGCCCGGCGGATCACCCGGGCCAGGGCCGGGTCAACGGCCGCCACCTGGTCGGTCGCGGCGGCGAGGCCGACCGTCAAGAGTCCCGGACCTCCACCGCGACGTCGACGCCCGGGTAGTACCGCTGCACGTCGGCGGCGCCGTACTTGCTGCTGAACTCGTCCATCACCTGGCCGACCTTGGCCTGGTCGGTGATCAGCTTGGCCTTGGCCGAGGTGGCGCCCAACTTGATCGTCGGGTTGTTCCGGAGGTTCCGGAACCACTGGCTGCCGCGGCCACCGACCGGCAGCAGAAACGTCGACTTGCCCTCGCGGATGAACCACACCGGGTGCGAGTGACCCTCCCCGGTCCGCCGGCCGATGGTGGTGATCTCGATTTCCGTCGCTTCGGTTGCCATCGCACACCCCCTGTTGACCACGGTAGGCGCGGCGCGGGGCCGCCGTCCGCGTTCTCCATGTCATGGTTACTACGGCAAGGATGGGGCGTGCGATAGTTCCTCGCGTGACGTCGTACCCCCTGGATGCGCTCGTGGCCCGGGCGGCCGCCCTGGCCGACCTCGGGCCGCGCCGGCTGCTCGGCATCGTCGGCCCGCCCGGTGCCGGCAAGTCGACGCTGGCCGCGCGCATCGTCGAGGCCGTCGGGCCGACCGCCGTGCTCGTGTCGATGGACGGCTACCACCTGGCCGAGGCGGAGCTGCACCGGCTCGGCCGGCACGACCGCAAGGGCGCGATCGACACGTTCGACGCGGCCGGCTACGTCTCGCTGCTCGGCCGGCTGGCCGCCGCGGGCCCGGAGACCGTCTACGCGCCGGCGTTCCACCGGGAGATCGAGGAGCCGGTCGCGGGATCCATCCCGGTGCCGCCGGAGGTCCGGCTGGTCGTCACCGAGGGCAACTACCTGCTGGTTCCCGACGAGCCGTGGTCCGGCGTGCGCCTGCTGCTCGACGAGATCTGGTACCTCGACCTCGACGAGGAGGAGCGGCTGCGCCGGCTGGTGGCACGGCACATGGCGTACGGCCGCAGCCAGGCGGAGGCGAAGGCGCGCTCGTACGGCAGCGACCAGGTCAACGCGGAGCTGATCGCCACGACCCGCTCCCGAGCCGACCTGGTCGCCAGGTTGATCTGAGGTCTAGTCGTTGGCGTGCAGCGCCGCGTTGAGCTCGATGCCCCTGCCCGAGCGGGGGCGGGCCTCGAGGGCGCCGGTCACCGAGTTGCGCCAGAACAGCAGGTTGTCGGCGCCGGACAGCTCGCGGGCCTTGACCACGCGGCCGTCCGGCAGCGTGAGCTTCGAGCTGGGCGTGATGTAGCAGCCCGCCTCGACCACGCAGTCGTCGCCGAGCGAGATGCCGATGCCCGCGTTCGCGCCCAGCAGGCAGCGCTCGCCGATGCGCAGCTTGTCCTTGCCGCCACCCGAGAGCGTGCCGAGGATCGACGCGCCGCCGCCGATGTCGGAGCCGTCGCCGACCACGACGCCGGCCACGATCCGGCCCTCGACCATCGAGGTGCCCAGCGTGCCCGCGTTGAAGTTGACGAAGCCCTCGTGCATCACCGTGGTGCCGCTGGCCAGGTGGGCGCCGAGGCGGACCCGGTCGCCGTCGGCGATCCGGACGCCGGCCGGCACCACGTAGTCGATCATGCGCGGGAACTTGTCGACGCCGTGCACGGTGAGCTGGCGGCCGGCCAGCCGCTCGCGGACGCGCAGCTCGTCGACCCGGTCCGGCGGGCACGGGCCGGCCGACGTCCAGGCGACGTTGGCCAGCATGCCGAAGATCCCGTCGAGGTTCGGCTCGTTGGGCCGCACGAGGCGGTGGGAGAGCAGGTGCAGCCGCAGGTACGCGTCGGCGGCGTCCTTGATGGGGTCGGCCAGCGAGCCGATCTCCACGACCACGATCTCGGTGCGCAGCCCGGGCAGCGTGCGCTCGCCGACGGCGCCGGCCGCGGCGCCGAGCAGGGTGGCCGGGTCGCCGGCCGGGCGGGCGCCGAGGCCCAGCGTCTCCGCCGGGAACCAGGCGTCGAGCACCTGACCTTCCGCAGTGGTCGTCGACAGGCCGATTCCCCAGGCAGGCTGCTCACTCGTCACGGTTATGACGGTAGCGTGCGAGCTATGACCAACCCGCTTACCCCCGCCGTGTTGTCGGACCCGGTCGAGCTGACCCGCGTGCTGGTCGACATCGAGTCGGTGTCACTGCACGAGAAGGACATTGCGGACTGTGTGGAGCAGGTCCTGCGGGCGGTGCCGCACCTGCGGGTGGAGCGCCTGGGCAACACGGTCATGGCCCGCACCGAGCTGGGCCGCGCGCAGCGGGTGGTGCTCGCCGGCCACCTCGACACGGTGCCGATCGCCGACAACCTGCCGGCCCGGGTCGACGGCGAGATCATGTACGGCTGCGGCACGTCCGACATGAAGTCCGGGGTCGCGCTCGCGCTGCAGCTCGCCGTGTCGCTGCCGGAGCCGCGCTACGACGTGACCTACTTCTTCTACGAGGCCGAGGAGATCGACTCCGCGTACAACGGGCTCAACCTGGTCTCCAAGAGCCACCCCGAGTGGCTGGCCGCCGACTTCGCGGTGCTGCTGGAACCGACCCACGGCGTCGTCGAGGCGGGTTGCCAGGGGACGATGCGGGTGCACGTCTCGACCACCGGCAAGCGGGCGCACTCCGCCCGGTCGTGGCGCGGCGTCAACGCGATCCACGCGGCGTCCGGTGTGCTCGACCGGCTGGCCGCCTACGAGGCCCGGCAGGTGACCATCGACAGCTGCGCGTACCGCGAGGGCCTCAACGCGGTGCGGATCAACGGCGGCATCGCCGGCAACGTGATCCCGGACCGGTGCGAGATCGAGATCAACTACCGGTTCGCCCCGGACCGCGACGTAGCGGAGGCGGAGGCCCACCTCCGCGAGCTGTTCGACGGGTACGAGGTGACGCTGATCGACGCGGCACCGGGCGCGCTGCCGGGGTTGGGCGCCGCACCCGCGCAGGAGTTCGTCGCCGCGGTCGGCTCAGCCCCGATCGGCAAGCTGGGCTGGACCGACGTGTCGCGGTTCGCCGCGATGGGGATCCCGGCGCTCAACTTCGGGCCGGGCGACCCCAACGTGGCGCACGCGGTCGACGAGCGGGTCGAGATCCCGCTGATCAGGGAAGGCGCGGCGACCCTGCACCGCTGGCTCGTGGGCTAGGACGCGGTGGGGACGCTGTCGTCGACGGGATGGAGCTCGACGGTGGTCTCGTCGTCATCGTCGGCGATCGGGGCGATGCGGGTGAGCCGGCGTTCGACCACGACGGCACGGATGCGGCGGTGCATCTCACGGCGCTGGCGGAGCTGATCGAAGCGGGTCATGACGGCTCTCCTCCCCCCAAGGTGCCCGGCGTCGCCGGGCGGCCCTGCATACCCGGTATTCGAAGATTAAGACGCCCGGCAAGCGAATTCGGTTGCGGCTACGCCCGGGTTAATTTCCCCTTCCGACAGATTGTTGGCCGGATGGCCTAATCGTCCGGTGGGAATTTGATGTGGGCCGCGACACGGTGGTGTGCGCCGATGTGGCTACCGTGGTGACCATGACCCACGGAAACGGCCGCAACCCCGACCGGCTACGCGGACCGGAGCGCCACCGCGGCGCGGTCACGCTGCGCCGGGACGCGATTCCGATCAGCACCGCCGACCAGCGGCTGCTGGACTCGCGCACGCGGGCGGACTGGAAGACCAAGGACGCCTGGCGGGCGTTGCGCATCCTCTCGGAATTCGTCGAGGGCTTCGACACCCTGGCCGACCTGCCCCCAGCGGTCAGCGTGTTCGGTTCGGCCCGCAGCAAGCCGCAGAGCGCGGAATGCGTGATGGCCGAGCAGGTCGGCGCGGCGCTGGCGCGGGCCGGCTACGCGGTGATCACCGGCGGCGGGCCGGGCGTGATGGAGGCGGCCAACCGCGGCGCGACCGAGGCCGGCGGCCTCTCCGTCGGGCTGGGCATCGAGCTCCCGTTCGAGCAGGGCATAAACGACTGGGTCGACATGGGCATCGACTTCCGGTACTTCTTCGCCCGGAAGACCATGTTCGTCAAGTACGCCCAGGCGTTCGTCGTGCTGCCCGGCGGCTTCGGCACGATGGACGAGCTCTTCGAGGCGCTGACGCTGGTGCAGACCGGCAAGGTCACCCGGTTCCCGGTCGTGCTGATGGGCGAGTCCTACTGGGCCGGCCTGCTCGAGTGGATGCGCAGCACGCTGCTGACCGACGGGAAGATCGGCGAGGCCGACCTCGATCTGATGTGCGTCACCGACGACGTGGACGCGGCGGTCCGCTACATCGTGGACGCCGACGCGGCGCTCGCCGCCGAGCAGGACGCGATCCAGGAGGCGGCGGCCGCCCGGCGCGGCGCCGACGCCTGAGCCCGTGGCCACCATCTGCGTGTTCTGCGCGTCGTCGCAGACGCTGGACCAGCGCTGGACCGACCTCGCCACCGAGGTGGGCGTGGCGCTCGCCCGGGCCGGCCACGTGCTGGTCTCCGGCGGCGGCCGGGCCGGCATGATGGGCGCGGTCGCCGAGGGCGCCCGCGGCGCCGGGGGCCACACGATCGGCGTCATCCCGCAGTCGCTGGTCGACCGTGAGATCGCCGACACCCGGGCGGGTGAGCTCGTGGTCACCGACGGCATGGCCAGCCGCAAGAACCTGATGATCGAGAAGTCCGACGCGTTCCTGACGCTGCCGGGCGGCATCGGCACATTGGACGAGCTGTTCGAGGTCTGGACCACCGGCATGCTGCGGGTCCATGACAAACCGGTCGTCCTGCTCGACGCCGACGGCTTTTACGCCGGTCTGCGGGACTGGTTGGAGTCCCTGGTCCCCGGCGGGTTCGTGCGGCGCGAGGCGCTCGACCGCCTGGTCGTCACCCGCACCGTCGGGGAGGCCGTTGCCGCCCTCCCGCGCTGAGCCGGCGGTTGGGGCGGGTGGTGCCCCTGTGGCTTGTCGGACCCGCGTGGTTCGATGGGCGGCATGCAGGCGTACCGGCTGGTTCGCCGGGAGCCCGCGCCGGAGGAGCCTCGGGCTGACCGGCTCGACCCTCTACAGGCCAACGTGGTCGCGCACACCGACGGGCCGTTGCTCGTGTTCGGCGGGCCCGGCACCGGCAAGACCAGCACGCTCGTGGAGGCGGTCGCCGCGCGGGTGGCGTCCGGAGTGGATCCCGAGCGTGTGCTGGTGCTCACCTTCAGCCGGCGCGGCGCCACCGCGCTGCGCGAGCGGATCGAGGCGCGGATCGCCGCCGGCGACGGGCGGGTCGTGCACGAGCCGCTGGTGCGGACGTTCGCGGCATACGCGTTCGGCATCCTGCGCCGAGCCGCGGCCCTGCGGGGCGAGCCGTCACCGCGCCTGCTCACCGGCCCTGAGCAGGACCTGGTGATCCGCGAGCTGCTCGACGTGGTCGGCCCCGACGGCGAGGCCGACGACCCGATCGGCTGGCCCGCGCACCTGCGCCCGGCCCTGCGCACGCGGGCGTTCGCCGAGCAGCTGCGCGACCTGCTGATGCGCGCCGCCGAGCGCGGGATCGGGCCGGTCGAGCTGGCCCGGCTCGGCGAGCGGCTGGGCCGCGACGACTGGCCGGCCGCCGCGCGGTTCCTGCGCGAATACGTGGCGGTGCTGGCCCTGCGCGACGTGACCACCCGCGGCTCGGTCGCCTACGACGCCGCCGAGCTGGTGCGGGCCGCCACCGGGCTGCTCGACGACGACCCGGAGCTGCTCGCCGCCGAGCGTGGCCGGCTCGACGTCGTCTACGTCGACGAGCTGGCCGACACCGACCCGGCCCAGCTCGACCTGCTGCACCGCGTCGCCGGCGGCGGCCTGCCGCTGGTCGCGTTCGCCGACCCCGACTCGTCGACGTTCGCGTTCCGCGGCGCCGACCCGAGCGGGGTGGGCATGTTCCCGCACCGGTTCCGCACGGCCTCCGGCGCCGTGGCGCGCTCGCTGACGTTGCGCACCGACTACCGCTCGGCCGGGCCGCTGTTCACGGCCACCGGCCGCGTGGCGCGGCGCCTGCGTGGGCCGGTCGGCCACCGCCGCGCGCTGCACGCGCCCGACGCGACGCCGGGCCGGGTCGAGGTGCGCACCTTCCGGTCGCGCACGAGCGAGGCCGCCTTCCTCGCACACGCACTGCGCGAGGCGCACCTGCTCGACGGCGTGCCGTGGTCGCGGATGGCGGTGCTGATGCGCTCCACCACCCTGCAGCTGCCGGCGCTGCAACGGGCCCTGCACTCGTCGGGGGTGCCGACCGTCGTGCACGCCGAAGACCTGCCGCTGCACCAGCAGCCGGCGGTCGCGCCGCTGTTGTTGCTGCTGCGCTGCGCGCTGGAGCCGGCGTGGCTCGACGAGGAGGCGGCCGTCGCGCTGTTGCACTCCCCACTGGGCGGTGCCGACCCGCTCGCCGAGCGGCGGTTGCGCCAGGGGCTGCGCACGCTCGCGCTGGCCGCGGGCGACCGGCGGCCCTCGGGCGAGCTGCTGGTCGACGCGCTGCGCGACCCGGCCGAGCTGGCCGCGGTCGAGCGGCGCTGGGCCGCGCCGGCCAAGTCGGTGGCCCGCTTGCTGGCCGTCGCGCGGGCGGCGGCGGCCGAGCCGGCCAGCACCGCCGAGGACGTGCTCTGGGCGCTGTGGCGGGCGACGGGGCTGGGCGAGCGGTGGTACGGCGCGATCGTCCGCGCCGGCCGCGCCACCGGCGAGCCCGACAACGGTCCGCGCTGGCGGGCCGCGGCGGCCGACCGCGACCTCGACGCCGTGGTCGTGCTGTTCGACGCGGCGGCCCGGTTCGTCGACCGCCTGCCCGGCGCCCGCACCGAGGTGTTCCTCGACCACGTGCTCGGCCAGCAGCTGCCCGCCGACACGATCGCGCCGAGCGCCGACCGGGGCGAGGCGGTCCGCCTCCTCACCGCGCACGCCGCCAAGGGTCTCGAGTGGGATCTGGTCGCCGTGGCCGGCGTGCAGGAGGGTGTCTGGCCCGACCTGCGGCTGCGCGGCACGCTGCTGGGCTCCGAGCGGCTGGTCGACGTCGTCTCCGGGCGGGCCGACGGCACCGGCGTGGCGGCGTCCCTGGTCGGCCAGGCCTCGGCGCTGCTCGACGAGGAGCGCCGGCTGTTCTACGTCGCCGTCACCCGGGCCCGGCAGCGGCTGCTGGTCTCCGCGGTCAACTCGTCCGCGGTGGGCGGCGCCGATCACGAGGAGCAGCCCAGCCGGTTCCTGCACGAGCTGCTCGGCCCGGGCGGCGACGAGCCATCGACCGACCCGCCCGACGAGCCGCCGCCGTCCGACGAGCCCGACGACGACCTGCCGCCGGATCCCGACGACCTGCCGGTCGACGACGACGGCCGGGTGATCTGGCCCGACGACGAGGTGCCGGAGGCCGCCGCGCCGGCTCCCGCCCCCGCCCGGCCGCGCGACGAGTCCGACGAGCTGCCGCTGTCCCGGCCGCCGCGGGCGATGACGCTGCCCGCGCTGGTGGCCGAGCTGCGCACCGCGGCCACCGACCCGGGCGGGACGCCCACCCGGCGGCACGCCGCGGCGCGCGAGCTGGCCCGCCTGGCCGCCGCCGGTGTGCCGGGCGCGCACCCCGACGACTGGTGGGGCTTGCGCCCGCTCTCCGATGACCGCCCGCTCGCCGACGCCGGCGAGACCGTGCGGGTGACACCGTCCACCATGGAGAGCGCGCTGCGGTGCAGCCTGCGCTGGCTGCTCGAACGCCACGGCGGTGCGGCGCCGGCCACGGCGGCCCAGGGCGTCGGCAACCTCGTGCACGCGGCCGCGATGCTCGCCGAGGACGCGGCGGTCGACCGCGAGCGGCTCATCGAATACGTCTCCGCCCGGTTCGACGCGATCGACCTGGCCGCCCGCTGGCTGGCCGGCCCCGAGCGCGAACGGGCCGAGGCGATGGTCGACAAGCTGCTCGTCTGGCTGGCCGCCAACCCCCGCCGGCTGCTCGCGATCGAGCAGGAGTTCGCCGTGCGGCTCGAAGACCCGACACACGACATCGAGCTGCGCGGCCGGGTCGACCGGCTCGAGGTCGACGCCGAGGGGCGGCTGGTCGTGGTCGACCTCAAGACCGGGCGCACGACCTCGACCGCCGACGACCTGGCCGACCACCCGCAGCTCGCGGCCTACCAGGCGGCCGTCCAGGCCGGCGCCTTCGACCCGCACGGCGCCGAGTCGGGCGGTGCGGCGCTGCTGCAGCTCGGCACCACCGCCAAGGCGGCCAAGGAGCAGGCGCAGCCGTCGCTCGCCGAGCACGACGACCCGGGGTGGGCCCAGGCGCTGGTGCGGCGCACGGCCGAGACGATGGCCGCCTCGACGTTCCACGCGGTCGCCAACAGCCGCTGCCGCGTCTGCCCGGTGCGCACGAGCTGCCCGATCTCGGGCAAGGGACGCCAGGTCGTGGAGCCGCGGTCATGACCGAGCCTTGGCGAGGGCATCATCAGCAGAGCCCACCCGGGCAGGACCCGTCATGACACAGCCCTCGTTGTTCACCACCGCGCCGGCGCCGCGCCGGGCCGCCTCGGCCGGGCCCCGCTACACGCCGGTCGAGCTGGCCCGCCTGCTCGGCATGCGCTACGCGCCGACCGCCGAGCAGTCCGCGATCATCGCCGCGCCGGTCGAGCCGCTGCTGGTCGTGGCCGGCGCCGGGTCCGGCAAGACCGAGACGATGGCGGCCCGGGTGGTCTGGCTGGTCGCCAACGGCTACGCCACGCCCGACCAGATCCTCGGCCTGACCTTCACCCGCAAGGCCGCCGGCGAGCTGGCGCACCGGGTCCGCATGCGGCTCGGGCAGCTGGTCCGCAAGCTCGGCCGGGCCGGCGACCTGTCCGGCGAGGCGACCATCTCGACCTACCACTCGTACGCCGCCCGCGTGGTCACCGAGCACGGCCTGCGCTCGGGTTACGAGCCGGCCAGCCGGCTGCTCACCGAGGCGTCGCGCTGGCAGATCGTCGACCTGATCGTGCGCAACTACGACGGCGACATGTCCGACGTCGACCGGGCCGCCAGCACGGTCACCGACGCGGTCCTCGCGCTCTCCGCCGAGCTGGCCGAGCATCTGGTGACGCCCGACGAGCTGGCGGGCTGGACAGGCCGGTTCTTCGCCGAGGTGCAGGGCCGCCCCGGCCGGGTCTACGCCGACGTCAAGAAGGCGCTGGCCATCCAGCAGGCCCGGCTCGCGCTGCTGCCGATGGTGCGCGCCTTCGAGAAGCGCAAGCTCGACTTCGAGGCCATCGACTTCGGCGACCAGATGGCCCGCGCGGCCCGGGTGGCCCGTGACCACGCGGACGTGGGCACGGTCGAGCGGGCCCGCTACCCGATCGTGCTGCTCGACGAGTTCCAGGACACCAGCCACGCCCAGGTGGTGCTGCTGCGGTCGCTGTTCGGCGGCGGCCACCCGGTGACCGCGGTCGGCGACCCCTGCCAGTCCATCTACGGCTGGCGTGGCGCGAGCGCCGGCACGCTCGAGCGGTTCCCGCACGAGTTCGCCCGGGCCGACGGCCGCCCGGCCCGATCGCTGACGCTGACCACGAGCTGGCGCAACCGGCCCGAGATCCTCGGCATCGCCAACCAGCTCTCCGCGCCGTTGCGCGCCGCCGGTGCCCAGGTCGCCGAGCTGGCACCGGCGTTCAGTGTCGACGAGCCGATCCGCGGCCGCGCCACCGTCCACTGTGCGCTGCTGCCGACCGTCGCCGACGAGGCCGGCTGGATCGCCGACAGCGTGCTCGCCGCCTGGCGCGGCGCTGCCCGGATGCCGGACGCGCTGCCCGAGCACATCCCGCTGGAGCGCCGGCCGACCACGGCGGTGCTGGTCCGGGTGCGCAGCCAGATCCCGGCGATCGAGAACGCGCTGCGCGAGCGCGGGCTGCCGGTCGAGGTCGTCGGGCTCGGTGGGCTGCTGGACACCCCCGAGGTCCGCGACGTGGTCTGCACGCTGCGGGTGCTCGCCGACCCGACCGACGGCGCCTCGCTGCTCCGGCTGCTCACCGGCGCCCGCTGGCGGATCGGGCCGCGCGACCTCGTGGCGCTGCACCGGCGGGCCCGGTCGATCGCCGCCGCGCGCCGCGACCTGGCGCAGTCGGACGAGGAGCCCGTCGTGGCCGACGCGCTCGACGAGGCGACCCTGGTCGAGGCGCTGGCCGACCTCGGCCCGGCGCAGCTCTACTCGGCCGAGGGGTTCGCCCGGCTGCGCGCGTACGGGCACGAGCTGGCCCTGCTCCGCTACCGCATCGACCAGCCGCTGCCCGACCTGATCGCCGACGTCGAGCGGACCATCGGGCTCGACGTCGAGGTGGCGGTGCGCGCCGGCACGGGCGGCTCGGGCGGCGACGCCGGCCTGGCCCGCGGTCACCTCGACGCGCTCGGTGACGTGGCGGCCCGGTTCGCCCGCGACAGCGACGGCGGCGCGCTGCCCGGCTTCCTCGCCTACCTCGCCGCGGCCGAGGACGAGGAGCGCGGCCTGGAGCCGGGCGAGGTCGAGGTCGTCGAGGGCGCGGTCCAGGTGCTCACCGCACACGCCGCCAAGGGCCTCGAGTGGGACGTGGTCGCGGTCGCCGGCCTGACGCGCGGCGGCTGGCCGGGCGTGGCGCGCTCGTCCGACCACTACCTGCACGGCCTCGGCGTGCTGCCGTTCCCGCTGCGTGGCGACGCCGGCGGGCTGCCGCGGTTCCCCCTCGACGACGCCGGCGACCAGCGCGAGGTGATGGCCGCGCTGACCGAGTTCACCGACGAGTGGAAGGCGCACGACGAGCGGGAGGAGCGCCGGCTGGCCTACGTGGCGGTGACCCGGCCGCGCCGGCTGCTGCTCTGCTCGGGCTACTGGTGGGGCGAGGGTGCCAAGCGGCCGCGCGGGCCGTCAAGATTCCTGACCGAGGTGCACGACGCGTGCCTCGCGGGCGGCGGCGAGGTCGACCAGTGGGCGCCGGAGCCGGCCGGCGAGGCCAACCCGATGGTCGAGGAGACGCCGCGCGCCGAGTGGCCGGGCGACCCGCTCGGCCCGCGCCGCCCGCCGATGACCGAGGCGGCCGCCCTGGTCCGCCGCCTGATGACCGACCCCGACGCCGACGCCCTGCTCGACCCGGACGCGGCCGACGACGCCGACCGCTGGCGGCGCGAGGTCGACCTGCTGCTCGCCGAGCGCGACCAGCTCGTCCGCGGCCCGGGCCCGCTCGAGGTCGTGCTGCCGGATCACCTCACCGTCTCGCAGCTCGTGCTGCTGCAGCGCGACCCGCAGGCGCTGGCCCGTTCGCTGCGCCGGCCGATGCCGTCGCGGCCCGACCCGTACGCCCGGCGGGGCACGGCCTTCCACACGTGGCTGGAGCAACGCTTCGGCGCGGTGCGGCTGCTCGACGTCGACGAGCTGCCGGGCGCCGCCGACGAGGACGCCGCGCCCGACGAGGCCCTGGCCGAGCTGCAGGAGCTCTTCCTGGCCAGCGAGTGGGCCGACCGCACGCCAGTGGAGGTCGAGGTGCCGTTCGCCACCACGATCGGCGGTGTCGTGCTGCGTGGCCGGATGGACGCCGTGTTCGCGGACCCGGGCGACCGCTACGACGTGGTCGACTGGAAGACCGGCCGCCGCCCGACCGGCGCCGACGAGCGCGCGGCCGCGATCCAGCTCGCCGCCTACCGGCTGGCCTGGCCGACCTGGCGGGCGTGCCGGTCGACCGCGTCCGCGCGGCGTTCCACTATGTCCGCGACGGCGAAACGGTCCGCCCGGCCGACCTGCTCGACGCCGAGGGCCTGGCCGCCCTCGTGACCGCGCTACCGACCCGCGGCTAGCCGGCGGAACGCGAGCTCGGCGAGGAGCGCGCTGCCGTCGGCGACCACGGCGTCGTCGAACAGCGCGCCCGCGGAGTGGTTGGTCGCCGCCGTGGCCGGGTCCCGGTCCGGTGGGCAGGCGCCCAGGTTCAGGTAGGCGCCCGGGACCTTCTCCAGCACGAACGACATGTCCTCGGAACCCGTCTTCGGGTTCACCAGCCACTGGTAGCGCCGGTCGCCGAACACCTCCGTCGCGGTCGCGGCAGCGAACTCGGCCTCCGTGACGTCGTTGACGACCGCCGGGTAGCCGCGCTCGAAGTCGACGTCCACCTCGAGCCCGTGCGCGGCGGCGATGCCGCGGACCACGTCGGCGGTGCGCGCGACGAGCTTCTCGCGGGCCGCGGTGGAGAACGAGCGCAGCGAGGCCGAGAACTCGGCGGTGGCCGGGATGACGTTGTCGACCGTGCCCGAGTGGAACTGGCCCACGGTCAGCACCACCGGGTCGAACACGTCGAAGCCGCGGGTCACCATCGTCTGCAGGGCCAGCACCATCTCGCAGGCCGCGGGGATCGGGTCGCGCGCGCGGAACGGCGTCGAACCGTGCCCGCCTGCGCCGCGGACGCGCACCTTGCAGGTGTCGTGCGCCGCGCCGAAGACGCCACGCCGGCCGAAGAACACCCCGCCCCGGAAGACCGCCGAGACATGCAGGCAGTACGCGGCCGCGGGCGGGTCGCCGGCGGCGGAGAGCAGCCCCTCGTCGAGCATGGGCTGTGCCCCGCCGGGACCCTCCTCGCCCGGCTGGAACATGAAGATCACGTCGCCGGCCAGCTGGTCGCGGACGGCGCTGAGCAGCCGGGCGGCGCCGACCAGGATCGCGGTGTGCAGGTCGTGCCCGCAGGCGTGCATCGCGCCCGGGATCGTCGACGCGTACGGCAGGCCGGTCTGCTCGGTCACCGGCAGCGCGTCCATGTCACCGCGCAGCAGCACCGACTGCCCGCGCTTCGCACCGCGCAGGACCGCGACCACCGACGTCAGCGCGCGGCCGGTGGTGATCTCCAGCGGCAGCCCGCCCAGCGCGTCGAGCACCGCCGCCTGCGTCTCGGGCAGGTGCAGGCCGATCTCGGGGCGCTGGTGCAGCCGGCGGCGGAACGCGACCAACTCGTCGCTGATGTGCGCGGCGGACTCCCGGAAATTCATCAGTCGACTCCCAAACGGATCAGCTCCAGCAGGGCCGCGCCGTACGCCTCCTCCGCCGTGACCGCCTCGAAGGAGAGCCGGCGGTCGCCGACGGACAGCACCGCGCGATAGCCCGTGCCCGTGTGTTCCAGCATGTGGAACGTCCCACCCAGCAGGTCGCGGAGCTGGTCCTCGCGCGGCAGCCAGATCGCCTCGCTCTGCTCGACGTCGTCCATCGCCCACTCTGTCGTGCCGTTGAACCCGATCACCGGACCCTCGGGCAGCTCGTGCACCGCGATGACCATGTTGCTGAGCACGAAGACCTCGTCGTCGAGGTCGCGGTCGGGGATGGCGAAGCGGTCGCCGGGCGCGGGTTTCCAGCGCAGGCCGGCGTTACGCAACTGAAGGGCGAGCGGCACGGGCAACACGCCCTCCATGGTGCCTCGGGTGCTTCACTAGGCGTATGCCGAACGCCGAACGGTTTCCCGCGGGTGCGGTGACCCGGCTCGGCCCGCCGCCGCCCGACCTGCCCGCGCCGCCGGAAACGCCGGACGAGCCGCGCGGGCCACGGCGACGGCTGTGGTGGTTCGCGGGCGCGGCGACCTTGATCCTGCTGACGGGGCTCGTCGCGGTGATCGGCACCCGGGCCGGCCCCGGCCTGTTCGACGGCCGCCCGGAGGCACCCGTCGACGTGCGGCCGCCGCTGGCCCGCGCGTGCCCGCCGCCACCGGACGTGCCCGGCGGCACGGCCGCGCCGGAGCCCAACCCGGCACCGACGGGCGCGCGGACAGTCGACGAGACGGCCGGCATCTCGTACCCCGCCTATGGTCCGCCCTGGGAGACGTGGAACACGATCTGGAACGCCGGTGAGCTGGAGGTGCCCTACCGCGTCGGGCAGCACTTCGTCACCGAGCACCTGTACGACGGCGTCAGCGACTACCACGCGTCGGTGCTCTCCGGTGCCGTGCCGGCCGCGACCAACGACGCGTTCACCTTCGACCTGGAATGCGTCGGCCGGCAGGTGGCCGCCGACGCCCGCGCCCACTACTACCCGCAGCCCAACCAGCAGGAGCTGATCCGCGACGAACGCACCGTCCTGGGTGGACGACCGGCCTGGGTGACGGTGTTCCGGCTGCGCTTCACCACCCCGGGGCTGCGGGCGCGGGACGAGCTGGTCGCGCTGGCCTGCATCGATGTGGGCCGGCCGACGGCCGCCGTGCTCTACGTCTCGATACCGGGCACGCACGCCCGGTGGGACTGGGTGGCCGACGACGCGCTGGCCGGAATGCGGCCGGTCTGACGGTTACGCGTGCAGCGCAGCGCGCTAACCTCGGCCGTGTGGCCCGCAAAATGAAGATCCCGGCGACCAAATATCCGGTCGAGCGGTTCACGCTCGACAACGGCTTGCGGGTGGTGCTGGCGCCCGACCGCAGCGCGCCCGTGGTCGGCGTCGCGGTGGTCTACGACGTCGGCATCCGCAGTGAGCCCGAGGGGCGCACCGGCTTCGCGCACCTCTTCGAGCACCTGATGTTCCAGGGCTCCGAGAACCTCGAGAAGCTCGCCCACTTCCGGCACGTCCAGGGTGCCGGCGGCACCTTCAACGGCTCCACCCACCTCGACTACACCGACTACTTCGAGACACTGCCGTCCGGCGCGCTCGAACGGGCGCTGTTCCTCGAGGCCGACCGCATGCGCGGGCCCCGGCTGACCGAGGAGAACCTGCGCAACCAGGTCGACGTGGTCAAGGAGGAGATCCGGGTCAACGTGCTCAACCGGCCGTACGGCGGCTTCCCCTGGCTGAAGCTCCCGCCGGTCATGTTCGACACGTTCCCGAACGCGCACGACGGCTACGGCTCGTTCGAGGACCTGGAGAGCGCGACGGTCGCCGACGCGGCCGAGTTCTTCTCGCGTTACTACGCCTGCGGCAACGCGGTGCTCTCGGTCGCCGGTGACCTCGACGTCGCCGAGGCCACCGAGATGATCAAGCGGCACTTCGGCGACGTACCCGCCCGGCCCGCCCCGGCCCGGCCCGACTTCGACGAGCCAGACCTGACCAGCGAGCGGCGCGAGTCGTACGCCGACCGCCTCGCGCCCCTGCCCGCGGTCGCCGCCGCCTGGCGGGTGCCGGACCCGATCGAGGACTTCGCCGGATACCTGCCCTACGTGGTGCTGGCCGAGGTGCTCACCGACGGCGACGCGTCCCGGCTGGTCGAGCGGCTGGTGCTGCGCGACCGCACGGTCACGAGCCTCGGCGGCTACCTCGGTTTCATGGGCGAGCCGTTCGAGGTGCGCAACCCGACGGCCGCGCTGCTGCAGTTCCACCTGCCGCCGGGCGGCGACGTCGACAAGGTGCTGCGCACCGCCGACGAGGAGCTCGAGCGGCTGGCGAGCGACGGCCTGGACGCCGCCGAGCTGGGCCGGGTGCAGGCCCGGATGGCCACCCACCTGCTCCGCGAGACCGACGCGGTGCTGGGCCGGGCGCTGCGGATCGCCGTGCTCGAGGAGCAGCGTGGCGAGCCTGAGCTGATCAACGAGCTGCCGCGGCTGATCGGCGAGGTCACGGCGGCACAGATCCAAGCGGCTGCGGCCGCCCTGACCCCGCAGCGCCGGGCGTCGATCGAGGTCATCCCCGGAGGCGGACAGTGAGCGAGACGAAGCGGGCGCTGCCCGCCCTGCTGCCGGCGGCGCCGATCAAGCTGCCGACCGAGTCGGAGCGGCGGCTGACCAACGGGCTGACCGTGATCGCGATCCGCCGGCCGGCGGTGCCACTCGTCGAGGTCCGGCTGCGGGTGCCGTTCGCCCGGGCCAACCTGGCCCGCGGCGCGATGCTGTCGCAGACGCTGTTCTCCGGCACCGCCGACAAGTCCACCGTCGACATCGCCGCCGAGCTGCAGGCCGTCGGTGGTGGGCTGGGCGCGTCGGTCGACCCCGACCGCTTGCTGGTCAGCGGCAACAGCCTGGCCGCCGGCCTCGGCCGGACCCTGGAGATCCTCGCCGAGGTCGTGGACGGCGCGGCGTACCCGAGCGACGAGGTCGGGCTCGAACGCGACCGGCTCGTCGACCACATCCAGGTCGCCAAGAGCCAGCCCGCCCACCTGGCCCGCGAGGCGCTGCTGCGCCGGCTCTACGGTCGGCACCCGTACGCGGTGCAGACGCCGGAGCCGGAGCAGGTGCGCGCGGTCCGGCCGGCGCAGCTGCGCGCGCTGCACGCCGAGCGGGTGCATCCGTCCGACGCGACGCTCGTGCTGGTCGGCGACTTCCAGCCCAAGCGCGCCCTGGACACCGCGGAGGCCGTGCTGGGCTCGTGGAACGGCGGCGGCAAGGACGTTTCGCTGCCGGCCGCGCCGGCCCCTTCGCCGGGTCCCGTGCTGCTGGTCGACCGGCCGGACTCCGTGCAGTCGTCGCTGCGGATGGCGCTGCCGGCCGTGCCGCGGACGCACCCTGACCACGCCGCGCTGCAACTCGCCAACCTGATCTTCGGCGGCTACTTCTCGTCGCGCTGGGTGGAGAACATCCGCGAGGACAAGGGCTACACGTACGGGCCGCACTCGACCGTCGACCACTCGGCGGCCGGGTCGGTCGTGCAGGTCTCGGCCGAGGTGGCCACCGAGGTGACCGGGCCGGCATTGCTGGAGACGGTGTACGAGCTGGGCCGGATGGCCACGCTGCCGCCCGGCGAGGAGGAGCTGGAGCAGGCCCGGCAGTACGTGCTCGGCACGCTGATGCTCGGCATCTCGACGCAGGGCGGGTTGGCCTCGCTGGCCAGCACCTATGCCGGCGCCGGGCTGCGGTTGGACTTCCTCTCGTCGTACACCGAGCAGCTGCGCACCGCGACCCGTGACGACGTGGCGGCCGCGGCGGCGAAATACCTGGCGCCGTCCGGCGCGGTCACGGTGATCCTCGGCGACGCCGCGAAGATCGAGGCGCCGGTGGCCACGCTGCGCGAGGTGGAGCGGGAATGACGGGCGCACCGCCCCTCGCCCGGGCCAGGCTCGACCGGGCAGGGCACCGGCGATCGGATCCGCACTGGATCGAGTCCGTCTGGCCGTCCGCCCGGCTGCTGCGGGTCGACTCGTCGGTCGGCACCGCGCTGTTCCGCGACGTCGTGACCGGTGACGCCGCCGACGCCGCGGTCGGTGCGGTGCTGTCGCTGGTCCTCTCCGGCACCGCCGGGGTCGACCCGGCGTCGGCCGTCTTCCTCGGCGTCGAGCCGGACGGGGTGGCGGTGTTCGCGGTCGACGGTCCGCTGCCGGCCGAGCCGGGCACCCGCCCCGCGAACCTGCGCGACGTCGGGCACCGCCTGGACGACCGGGACGCGGGCCTGCTCACCACGGCGCTGGCGCTGTTGAACTGGCACGCCCGCAGCCGGTTCTCGCCGGCGACCGGCCAGCCGACCACGGTCGGCGACGCGGGCTGGTCGCGGGCCGACGCGTCCGGCAACCAGACCTGGCCGCGGACGGACCCGGCGATGATCGTGCTCGTGCACGACGGTGTGGCCGGCCCGGAGGGGCGCTGCCTGCTCGGCAACAACGCGACCTGGCCCAAGCAGCCGGGCTTCCGGCGGTTCTCGTGCCTGGCCGGCTACGTCGAGCCGGGGGAGTCCGCCGAGGCGGCCGTGACCCGCGAGGTCGAGGAGGAGGTCGGGATCACGCTCGACCGGATCGACTACGTGGCCAGCCAGTCATGGCCGTTCCCGGGGTCGTTGATGCTGGGCTACACGGCCGTGGCGGACCCGGCGCAGCCCTTGAAGGTCGATCCCGCGGAGATCACCGAGGCGCGCTGGTTCAGCCGCACCGAGATCCATGGGCTGCTGGCCGGCGAGAGCATCGACCTCGGCACGCCCGAGGAGCCGGCGCTGATGACGCTGCCGATGGAGGTATCCATCGCCCACTACCTGATCAGGACGTGGGCCGGCCTTTAGGGCCGGTCGTGGTGCCGCGGACCCGGCTGGGCAGGGGCCCGGTTTGTGGGCCCCTCGCCCATTTGCGCGCGGGAGCAAACGGTCGTGCGCCCGACGGACGCGCGTAAATCTGGAACCTGATCTTGGGTCAGGCCGCTTCGAGGCTGGCCAGGTGCTGCTTGACCTGCGTGATCGAGGGGTTGGTCAGGGCGGTGCCGTCGTCGAAGCGCAGGGTCGGGACGGTCTGGTTGCCGCCGTTGACGCTCTCGACGAATGCGGCCGAGGCGGGGTCACGCTCGATGTCGATCACCTCGTAGGCGATGCCCTCGCGGTCGAGCTGGGACTTCAGGCGGTGGCAGTAGCCGCACCACGAGGTGGAGTACATGGTCAACATCGAACGTTCCTCCGGGGGGAGTTGGGGGGTCTCCGTTCGGAAGAACGTCAGACCTGGCTGTCATGATTCCTGACTGTGGCGGTTGACTCTCCGGCGGAGCAGGTCCTCTCGGGCCTCGATCCCGAGCAGCGCACCGCTGTGACCGCACCGGCCGGGCCGGTCTGCATCCTGGCCGGCGCCGGCACGGGCAAGACCAGGGCGATCACGCACCGCATCGCCCACCGTGCGCTGCGTGGCGAGACCGCCGGGCGGCACGTCCTGGCCGTCACGTTCACCGCGCGGGCCGCGGCCGAGATGCGGGCCCGGCTCGCCGCGCTCGGCGTGAGCGGCGTGCAGGCACGCACGTTCCACGCGGCGGCGCTGCGCCAGGTGCGCTACTTCGCGCCGCGGCTGCTGGCCGGGCGCGAGCTGCCGGAGCTGGTCGAGAGCAAGGCCCGGCTGGTCGCGCTGGCGGCGGCCCGGGTCGGCGTGCGCACCGACCGCACGGGCGCGCGCGACCTGGCCGGCGAGATCGAGTGGGCCAAGTCGTCGCTGGTCGAGCCCGGCGAATACGCGGTCGCGGCGGCCAAGGCGACCCGCGACACGCCGTTCGAGGCGGGGAAGGTGGCCGAGGTGTTCGCCGCCTACGAGCAGCTCAAGCGCGGCAACGGCGTGATCGACTTCGAGGACCTGCTGCGCGCGGCGGTCTGGGGCATCGAGGAGCACTCCGACGTCGCCGAGCAGGTGCGCGCGCAATACCGGCACTTCGTGGTCGACGAATACCAGGACGTCAACCCGTTGCAGCAACGCCTGCTCGACGCCTGGCTCGGCGGGCGCGACGACCTGACCGTGGTCGGCGACGCGTCGCAGACGATCTACTCGTTCACCGGCGCGACCTCGGCCTATCTGATCGACTTCCCGCGGGTGCGGCGGTCCGCCGTGGTGGTCCGGCTCGTCCGCGACTACCGGTCGACGCCGCAGGTGGTGGGGCTGGCCAACGCGGTGATCCGGCAGGCCCGCGGTTCGGAGGCGCGGTTGCGGCTCGAGCTGGTCGGGCAGCGCCCGTCCGGGCCCGAGCCGGAGCTGCGGATCTTCCAGGACGAGCCCGGCGAGGCGGCCGCGGTGGCCGCGCGTTGCAAGCATCTCGTCTCCAGCGGCACGCCCGCGCGCGAGATCGCGATCCTGTTCCGCACCAACGCGCAGTCCGAGACCTACGAGAAGGCGTTGGCCGAGGCCGAGGTGCCCTACGTCGTGCAGGGTGCGGAGCGGTTCTTCGAGCGGGCCGAGATCCGGCAGGCGCTGGTCGCGCTGCGGGCGGCGACCCGGTCCGCCGATCCCGGCGAGCCGCTGGTGCGGTCCGTGGCGGCGGCGCTGGAGGCGGTCGGCTGGGCACCCGAGCAACGGCCGCCGGGTGGCGCGGCGCGCGAGCGGTGGGAGGCGCTGGCCGCGCTGGTGCAGGTCGCCGAGGAGTTCGCAGCGGTGCCGACGCTGTTGCCGATCGGTGAGGGGGCGGTGTCGTCGCGCCCGCCGTCGCTGTCCGACTTCGTCGACGAGCTGGCGCGGCGGGCGGCGGCGCAGCACGCGCCCACCGTCGAGGGAGTCACGCTCGCGTCGCTGCATTCGGCCAAGGGGCTCGAATGGGACGCGGTGTTCGTGGTCGGGCTCTCCGACGGCACGCTGCCGACGACCTATGCCAAAACGCCCGAGCAGGTCGAGGAGGAGCGCCGGCTGCTCTACGTCGGGGTGACCCGGGCGCGGGAGTGGCTCTGGCTCTCCTATGCGATCTCGCGGTCGCCGGGCGGGCGGCCGCGGCGGCCCTGCCGGTTCCTGCCGCAGTTCGACGGGCGGTCCGGCGGGGGGCCCGGCGCGGGCTCCGGGATGGCACGACTCAGTCGCAAACCCGACAGCCGGCCGCCGCGGATCGTCTCGTGCCGGGTCTGCGGAGCGACGCTGCTCGGCGGCGCCGATCGCAAACTGGGCCGGTGCGCGACCTGTCCGTCCGATCTGGACGAAGAGCTGCTTGCTCGGCTGCAGGCCTGGCGTGCGCGCGTTTCCGCAGGTCAGCGCGTTCCGGCATACGTCGTCTTCACTGACGCCACGCTCGTCGCGATCGCCGAGCGCAAACCGGCGCAGCGCTCCGAGCTCATCGCGATCGCTGGCATCGGCCCGCGGAAGCTGGCTCTCTACGGCGATGCCGCCCTGGCCCTCGTGGCCGGTGCGACGGTCGATGATCTTGAGCCAGAAAAAACTTCTGCGAATGACCCGTAAAACCGTTTGCCCTCCCGAGAGGGGGAGGCATAGCCTCAGAGCACACCAGGAGAGAGCGCTGCTCAACCCTGGTCAGGCAGAGATATCCGTTCGCATGACGAGTCAGCAGAGGGAGGTGGCCCCGGTGGCAAGCATCTACACGACCCGACCGTGGTCGCCGAGCGCTGCCGTGTGCCCAGTGGATGCTTCGCGCCTCCACGTGCACGCTCCGGCTCCGATCGCGCCGGTGTATCAGGCCCAGGCTCAGGCCGAGCTGCTCCTGGTGCCCACTGCCGTCGCGTTCAAGGGGACCAATGGGTCCACGGTCAAGGGCATTCAGGTCAAGGGCGGCATGGATGTCCGCGGCGTTCCACCTCGAAGTAGGCCGGTCTAGCAAACAGACCTCCGGCTCGCTTCGAGGCCGCGGAACCCGCAACCCGGGATCCGCGGCCTCAGTTTTTTTGCACCACCAGTTTTGGAAGCCGGTCCATGAGACCGAACGCGAGAGAGAGGTGACCGGGCGATGAGCCTGGCCTTGGCCAACCTGGACGCGCAGAGCGTCGGGTTGGACGCGGAACTGCCCTGTCGGAAGTTCGACCCGGACCTGTGGTTCGCGGACGCACCGACCGAGCTCGAGCTGGCCAAGTCGCTCTGCGGGGACTGCCCGCTGCGCGTCGAGTGCCTGGCGGGTGCGGTCGAGCGTGCGGAGCCCTGGGGCGTCTGGGGCGGCGAGATCTTCGAGCGTGGCGCGGTCGTCCCGCGCAAGCGGCCCCGTGGCCGCCCGCGCAAGGAGGACGTCGCCCGCGACGCCGTCCTGCGAGTCGAGGTCGAGGCGCGGCTGGCAGCCGATGGGCTTGCCGAGCAGTCGCGCGTCGCAGTCCGGCTGGCGGCCTGACATGCCGACGGTCCGCGTAACCCCCACCACCACCGAGAGAACGAAGAACCCCGCCATGACCAGTGTGAACGGAGCCACGGAGATGAATCTCATCCAAGAAGCGTTGTCCCGAGCGCGAATGCGACTGCCTCAGACCGGCAGGAAGACGCGCTCTGAGGCCAACCGATCCGCCCGTACCATCGCCATGCAGGCCCGTCGTGAGTCGGCCCGCCAGATGGGTGGCTGGTAGATCTTTCGCTTCGCGGCCCGCTCCCTTCGGGGGGCGGGCCGCTCTCTTTGTTCTTTGCCCGGGTTCGCGGTGGTCCGGACCGTCGCTCCCGCCGGACACCGCTCGCTCCGCTTCGCTGCCAGGTCCGCGGTTGGTTTCACTTTCCACGTGCCCGGCACCGCGGTCCGGTTCGGCGTTGCCGGCGGGACCACCGGCCCCCGCCGCCGTGCTCGCGCTGCTTTCGCCGGTGCCGGCGATGCCGTGTCACGGCCGCGGTCCCCGTCGGGGCGGCGTCCTATGCGGCCAGGTGGGTCCGCGCCCGGGTCCGGGACGTCGTCCTCACCCGGATAGCCGAGGTGGCCGTGCCGCAGCGCGGGCAGTGGAACAGGGCGCGGTGAGGTCGCCGGTCCGGTGGAGGCGGCGGACGAAATCCTCCGCCTCGTGGGGCGTTCAGCCGTGGCGGTCGAGGTCGCTGCGGATCATGGCCAGGGCGTCCGGGTGTGGTTCCAGGTCGGCGTAGCCGGCTCGGCCCGGGAAGGCGGTGCAGCGGCAGAGCCATGCCGGCTCGGCCCGGGGAAGCGGCGCAGCGGTAGACCATGCCGGCTGCTGCCAGCCCGCCATCGCATGGTCGCCGGTGAGCGTGCCGGTCTTGGCCCGCACGACGCCGGCGGCGGCCTTGCGGGTCGCCGTGGTGCCGAACCGGTCCTCGAGCGTGCCGAATCCGGGCGTCCGCTGAGTGATCGCCTCGATCACCTCAAAGTGGCGCGCTGCCGCCGCTCAGTAGGGCGCGCGTCGCGTCCCAGCCCTCCACCGCCGGGTCGAGGGTGGCCAGGTCGGCCGGGGTGCGGAGGCGGCGCCAGGGTGGGGCGGTCGCTATCTCGGCCGGGTTCGGGGCGTGCGGGCGGATCGCCGTCGCAGCCACGTCGGCGTCGAGGTCCACATCCGGCAGCCAGTCCGGCGCCGGCAGGCGGGAGGCGACGCCGAGCAGGCCGGTGCCGCCTTCGGCCGGGGCGACTGCCAGGGTCTTCGTGGTCAGTGGGCGGAACAGCTTGCCCAGGATCAGGCCCGGCACGTCCGGTGCGTCGGCCGCGATCACGGCCGCCTGGTCGTAGCCGTCGGCCGCGGCCGCTGCGAAGGTGGCGTTGACCGTCGTTGCGCGTACCTCGTAGATCTGCATCGAAGGCCAGGCCACCGCGTCCGCGAGCGGGCGGTCGGCCGGCACCGCGGCGATCGCCGGGTCGACCTCGTTGAGGGTCGCGAGCAGGTCGACGACGTCCTCGGCGAGCGCGTGGCGCCACTTCCCGAGATCGACGCCGGGGGGCGCCCAGGTCACCGGGGTCAGCAGGACGACGATCACACGACGGGTCACGGGACCCAGGCTATTTCAGTCGGCGAGGACGACGCCCGTGGTGGCGGCCACGCCTTCGAGGTAGCCGCGCGCCCGCTCCGTCTTCGGGTAGCGACCCACGAGGGCCCAGAAGCGCGCGTTGTGGTTGGGGACGACGAGGTGCGCGAGCTCATGGAGGAGCACGTAGTCGATCACCCAGTCGGGCATCTCCTGGATCCGATGGGAGATCCGGATCGACCGGTCAGCGGGCGTGCACGACCCCCAGCGGCCCGTCTGGTTGGTCACCCACCGGACGCTCGCCGGTTGGGCCGTGCGGGCGAACTCAGCGAGGTACTGACCGATCAGGCGCTGCGAGCGGGCCTGCAGCTCGGCGTCGCTCCGGCTGAGGCGCTGCTCACGGGCGGCGAGGCGAGCGAGCATCTTGTCGACCCACTCGGTCTCCTCGGCGCGGGAGAACTGGTCGGGTATGAGCACGACCACGCGCTCACCGTCGCGGTAGGCGGACACCGTCCGGCGCCGGCGCTGTGAGCGCCGTACCTCGACGACCGGCTTCCGCGTGGCGGCCATTACCGCACCCCGGAGCCCCGGGTTCCGTTCACGAAGGCACGCTAACCGGTAGGTGCCATGCCGCCGCAAGGGCCAACACACACGGTCACGCCGGGAAAGTGCTAGTTGACGCCGTGTCGTCCGGAAAAAATTTCGCGGGTACGCCGAGAACGGTGGGCCCGCTGCGCCTCGAGGGACCTTACGGCAAACGTTAAGGGATCCCGCGCCCGGATGGGCCGTAATCGGCGTGATCCCGCTCGCAGGAGCGCTTTGGTCGGCGTGTCAGGAGCGAATCTGACTAATCCGGCCTAGTCCGACATGCACACTCGTCGGCGTCAGGTGTCATATCGCACTACCAGCTCGGCCCCGTCGCTGGTGATGATCGGGTTCCTGACATGGAACCGCCCGCATGTGGGTAGGGTCCGCGGACCGGCGGTCGCATGTGTGACCGCGGAGAAAGCCCCGACGCCGGCGCTCTTGTGCCGCGGCCGGGCACTCGCCGGGGCAAATCCGGCGAACAAGACTAGGAGGGCATCGTGGCCGACAAGGCCCAGACCTACAACGGGTACTGCGTCAAGTGCAAGGAGAAGCGCGACTTCACCGGCACCGTCGAGGTGTCGAAGACCGGTATGAACATGGCCAAGGGCAAGTGCCCGGTTTGTGGCACCACTGTCAACCGCATCCTCGGCAAGGCGAAGGTCTGACTGACGCCGCGCTGATCGCGGGAGGGGGCGGCCGGTTTTCCGGCCGCCCCCTCCCGCGTTCGGTCGACCCGGACACAGCGGGACAGATACGCAGTGTTATGGAAAAGGGGTGACTAAGTTACCGGCCAGTTGTGGATAACGCGCCAGAAGCTGTGGATAACCGCGTGTACAGGACCCGCCACCTGTGGACAACGAGCCGACCGCCAGCAGGTGACGGTGACATTCCGTTACGCGGCGGCGACGATCGGGTCGGTTCAGCCAACGCTGGCGGCGCGCTCGACCCGCCTTCCGTGCGCTGCTGTCCGGCGTGTTCACAGGGCGCTCGGAGCAGGTCGGCGGGCCCGCCGAGCAGGCCGTCAGAGTCCTCGCCCTGCTGGCTGGCCAGCGCACCGGTGAGAGGTCCTGAGGGACGCCCAGAGCCTCGGCGCGGTGCCCGGTGTCCCTCGGGCGGATGGTCGTCGCGGAGCGCGCCTACGGGCCGCTGAAGCCCGCACGCACGGTGACGCCACCGCAGTCCGACCGCAAGCCCTGTCACTCTCCCGGACCGGGGACTTGCGGCGGCCGGCGATCATCGCGTGCCCGGCCTTGATCCTTTGCCGAACGCCGGGGCTCCTCGTCCATGAGATGGCTTGGTGGGGGTTGCGCGGGCGGCGGCGGTGATCGTTGGCGGAAGGTCGGGGCTCCTCGTCCATGAGATGGCTTGGTGGGGGTTGCGCGGGCGGAGGCGGTGATCGTTGGCGGAAGGTCGGGGCTCCTCGTCCGGTGAGATGGCTTGCTAGGGGTTGCGCGGGCGGCGGTGATCGTTGGCGAAGATCGGGGATCCTCGGGCCGTGCGTTGACTTGCTTGGGGGTAGCGCGGGCGGCGGCGGTGATCGTTGGCGGGACGCTGGGGCTCGTTGGCAGGTGCGTTGGCTTGCTGGGGGTAGCGCGGCCGGCGGCGGCGGTCGTTGGCGGAACGCTGGGGGTCCTTGGCCGGTGAGATCGCTTGCTGGACCGGTAGTGCGGTCCGCGACCGCGATCGTTGGCCGAAGGCAGGAGCCTGTGGGTCGGTGACTTGGCTCGCAGGAGCGGTAGGGCGGTCCGCGGCCGTGACCGAAGAGGGGCGCTCCTTCGCCGGCGTGTAGGGCTTGCAGGACTGGTAGCGCGGTCCGCGAGCGGCCAAACGACGGAGGCTGCGCCATGTGTGGCGCGGGACACATCGCCTGATTGGGTGGGATCGGTCACGTCCAAGCTGGTGGTGCGCGGCGCGTGCGGCCCCGGCGTCGGTTGCCGGCTGCGGGCCGCGGGCGCCGTTGATCGCGTCGGCGCGGGACGGCGGCGCGGAGGCGGCGCCCGGCGGCGTTGGCCGCTGACCTATGTCGACCGACGCACCTTCACGGAGTGTCGACGCGGCAGTGACCGACGTCTCCCCTTGGCGACCTGCGGCGGCGTGACTGACCGCCGCAACCGCGGCGCGCAACCGTACGCGGGAAATTATGATCTTGGGTGTCCGGAAACTGTCGGTCACAATGATCTGGTGAGCGACATCCCACGCCAGGCCGTTACCCGGGCCGCCAAGCTCGCTTCCCTTCCGCTCGGCTTTGCCGGGCGATCGATGCTGGGCTTTGGCAAGCGGATGACGGGCATGGCGTCAGATGCGATCTCCGCCGAGTTGCAGCAGCGCACCGCCGAGCAGGTGTTCAGCGTGTTGGGGCAGCTCAAGGGTGGTGCGATGAAGTTCGGGCAGGCCCTGTCCGTCTTCGAGGCCGCGCTGCCCGAGGAGATGGCCGGACCCTACCGCCAGGCCCTGACCAAGCTGCAGGAAGCGGCGCCGCCGCTGCCCGCGGCCAGCCTCCACGCCGTGCTCGCCGACCAGCTCGGGCCGCAGTGGCGCACGAAGTTCCTCGAGTTCGACGACACGCCGGCCGCCGCGGCCAGCATCGGGCAGGTGCACCGCGCGGTCTGGAAAAGTCGCGCCAAGGCCGGCCGGCCGGTCGCCGTCAAGATCCAGTACCCGGGCGCCGGTGATGCGCTGCTCTCCGACCTGCGGCAGATCTCGCGGCTCGGTGCGATGTTCAAGGCGATCCAGCCCGGCCTCGACATCAAGCCGCTGCTCGCCGAGATGCGCGAGCGGATCAGTGAGGAGCTCGACTACGAGCTCGAGGCCAAGGCGCAGAAGGCGTTCGCCGCGGCGTACGCCGGTGACGACGAGATCCTCGTCCCCAAGGTGGTCGCCGCCGCGCCGCGTGTGCTGATCACCGAGTGGATCGAGGGCAAGCCGCTCTCGAAGATCATTGCCGGTGGCACCGAGGACGAGCGCGACCTCGCCGGCGCCCGCATGGCGACGCTGCACTTCTCGGCGCCCGCCCGGGCCCGGCTGCTGCACGCGGACCCGCACCCCGGCAACTTCCGCCTGATGCCCGACGGTCGCCTGGGCGTGGTCGACTTCGGCGCCGTGGCCCGGCTGCCCGAGGGACTGCCCGAGCCGGTCGGCCGCCTCACCCGCCTGGCGCTGGCTCACGAGGCCGACGCGGTCGTCGAGGGCCTGCGCACCGAGGGCTTCCTGAAGCCCGAGCAGGAGATCGACGCCGAAGCGGTGCTGAACTTCCTGCTCCCGATGCTCGACCCCCTGGCGCACGACGAGTTCCGCTTCACCCGCGCCTGGTTACGCGCCGAGGCGGCCCGCCTGGCCAGCCCGAAGTCGCCGGCCTTCCAGCTCAGCCGCCAGCTCAACCTGCCGCCGTCGTACCTGCTGATCCACCGCGTCACCCTCGGCTCCATCGGCGTCCTGTGCCAACTCGAAGCCAAGGCGCCCTACCGCGGGATCCTGGAGAAGTGGCTGCCGGGCTTCGCCCCGGTGGCGTGATCAAGCGCGGACGCCGAGGTCTGGCGGGAGCAACGGTCGTGCCCCCGCCGGACCCGAGCAATAGGTTATTTGTCTTCTTCGTCGCCCTTGGGCGGGTTTTCCTTCGGTCCCTCGTCGGAGCCGAAGTCGATGTCGCCAAGGTCGTCGAAGTCGCCCAGGCCGCCGTTGTCGAACTGCGACCGCGCGAACGCCTCCGGGTCCGCGAAGTCATCGCCCGACGGCAGCAGGTCGGGGTGCGCCCAGAGGCCGTCCCGGCCCTGCACGCCCCGGTGCTCCGTGACCGCGCTCCACAGCGCCGCGGCCTCGCGGAGGCGGCGCGGGCGTAGCTCGAGGCCGACCAGGGCCGCGAACGTCTGCTCGGCCGGGCCGCCGGCCGCGCGGCGACGACGGAACGCCTCCGCGAGGCGCACCACGTTGGGCAGCCGGTCGCCGACGGCCAGGTCGACGACGTGCCCGACCCAGCCCTCGACCAGGGCCAGCGTCGTCTCCAGGCGGGCCAGCGACGCCTTCTGCGCCGGCGTGTCCTCGGGCGTGAAGATGCCCTCCAGGGCCATCTCCTGCATCGACTCCGGGTTGGTCGGGTCGATGCGGCCCATCGCCTCCTCGATCGCCTCACGGTTGACCGTGATGCCGTTGGCGTAGGTCTCCACCGCGTTGAGCACGTGCCCCCGCAGCCACGGGACGTGCTCGAAGAGCCGCTGGTGGGCCGCCTCGCGCAGGGCCACGTAGAGCCGGACCTCGTCCTCGGGCAGCTCCAGCCCCGAGGCGAACTCGCGGATGTTGGCCGGGATCAGCGCGCCCGTGCCGGCCGGGCCGAGTGGCAGGCCGATGTCGCCGGCGGAGAGCACCTCCGCGGCGAGCGAGCCGAGCGCCTGGCCGAGCTGGCCGCCGAAGAGCGCGCCGCCGAGCGTGGTGACCATCGACTGCATCGGGCCGAGCTGGGCGCGGGCCTCCGGTGGCACCAGGTCGCCCATCGCGTTGACCATGCGGCCCGCGACCGGGTTGCAGAGCTTCTGCCAGACGTCGAGGGTCCGGTAGATCCATTCGTTGCGGTTCCAGGCGACCGCCGTGCGGACGCCCGAGGGCAGGGCGACCGCCTGCTCCAGCCAGAGGTCAGCGAGGCGCAGCACCTCTTCCACGGCGTTTCGCTCATAGGGTGAAACGGCCGGGTCGCCGGCCTGGGAAAGCTGTGCGGCGGCTACCTGGCGCGCCAGGTCCCAGTTGACCGGGCCCGAGCCCGGCGCCGCGAGCAGCTGCTGCAGCTGCGCCATGAACTGCTGCATCTGCTGCGGGTCGTTGGGGTCCGGCGGCTGGCCGCCCGGGAGCGCGAAGCCAAACGGAATATCAGGCACAGGTCAACGGTACGCGCGTCGCGAGCGGGGGACCGTACCGCATGCTTAAGCCCAGGGAGAACTCGGGGAACGCCATTCAGGGACGCTCGGTACGCTTCCCGCCATGAAAAGTCGTGGCGTGACGGTTCTGCTCGGTGCCGTGATCACGGTGCTGCTGAGCTTCGGGGTGCTCTCCGCCCCGGTTCCGTACGTCGTGCTCGGTCCCGGGCCCACCGTCAACACCCTGGGCAAAGAGGCCGACAAAGAGGTCATCCAGATCTCCGGGACGCAGACCTACCAGTCGGCCGGCCAGCTGCGGCTGACCACCGTCAAGGTGGCGCCCGAGACGAAGCTGCTCCCCGCGATCGCCGGCTGGTTCTCCGACGAGGAGGCGGTCGTCCCGCGGGAGCTGATCTACCCGCCCGACCAGACCGAGCAGCAGGTCGAGCAGCAGAACGCCGAGGACTTCCAAGCGTCGCAGACCAGCGCGGAGACGGCGGCGCTGACCGAGCTCGGCTACCCGATCCAGGTCACGGTCAGCAAGGTCACGCCCGGCGGCGCCGCGGAGAACGTGCTCAAGGCCGGCGACGTGATCACCTCGGTCGACGGCAAGGCGGTCAAGACGGCCCCCGACCTGACCGACACGATCCGGACCAAGCCGGCCGGCGGCACGGTCACGGTCGGCTACACCCGGGGCGGCCAGGCGGCCGAAGCCTCGATCAAGCCGAAGACGGTCGACGGGCAGCAGCGGATCGGGGTCGAGATCGAGCAGAAGCAGCCGCACCCGTTCGACCTCAAGTTCGACCTCGAGGACATCGGCGGTCCCAGCGCCGGCCTGATGTTCACGCTCGGCATCATCGACAAGCTGGGCGCCGACGACCTCACCGGCGGCAAGGTCATCGCGGGCACCGGCACGATCGACGACCAGGGCAACGTGGGTCCGATCGGCGGCATCCCACAGAAACTGGTCGGCGCCAAGGACGCCGGCGCGGTCGCCTTCCTGGTGCCCGCCGACAACTGCAAGGAAGCCAAGGACAATGCGGTCGACGGCCTGCCGCTCTACAAGGTGGGCACGCTCGACGAGGCGCTGAACGCGCTCAACGCGCTGAAGAGCGGCGGCGCCGCTCCCATGTGCTGACCCCCCGTAGTCTGAACACCGCCCCCTGAGCTAACCAAGCGTTGCGGAGCCAACTGTGGTCATGCGTAGCAGTCCCCTGCCGAGAATGAGCCGCCGTGGCCGCGTGACGGTCGGTGTGCTGGTCGGCGTCTTCGTGTTGTTCACCCTGCTCGGTTGGGGTGTCAACGCGTGGACCGACTGGCTGTGGTTCGACGAGGTGCACTACACAAAGGTGTTCAGCACCGTGCTGACCACCCGCCTGCTGCTGTTCCTGGCCGTCGGCGCGGCGATGGCCGTGGTCATCGGCGGCAACCTCTACCTGGCCTACCGCCTCCGGCCGCTGCTGCGGCCGCACTCCTCGGAGCAGCAGACCCTGGACCGCTACCGGGTCGCGCTCACGCCGCGGATCGGCCTGTGGGTCACCATCGTCTCGCTGATCGTCGGCCTGTTCGCCGGGCTGTCCGCGCAGGGCCGGTGGGACACCTGGATGCTGTTCCGCAACGCGCAGACGTTCGGCCAGAAGGACCCGATCTTCAACATCGACATCGGGTTCTACGTCTTCCAGTACCCGTTCTACCGCTACCTGCTGGGCGTCGGCTTCACGGCCGTCGTGCTCGCTGTGATCGGCTCGCTGGCGGTCCACTACATCTTCGGCGGCGTGCGCCTGCAGGGCGGTGGCGACCGCATCACCAACGCGGCCCGCGCCCACCTGACCACGCTGGTCGCGGTCTTCGTGCTGTTCAAGGCCGTGGCCTACGTGCTCGACCGGCGCGCGCTGCTGCTGTCCTACAACGAGGGTGCCAAGGTCTACGGCGCCGGGTACGCCGACGTCAACGCGCTGCTGCCGGCCAAGGAGATCCTCGGCTACATCTCGATCGTGGTCGCCATCGCGATCATCCTGTTCTCGAACGCCATCATCCGGAACCTGGTCTGGCCGGGCGTCTCGCTCGCCCTGCTCGGCATCTCGGCCGTGGCGATCGGCGGCATCTACCCGTCGGCCGTGCAGAGCTTCGAGGTCAACCCGAGCACGCTCGACAAGGAGCGGCCGTACATCAAGAACAGCATCGAGGCGACCAGAGCGGCGTTCGGGATCAAGGACGTCGACATAGAGCCGTACGCCGGCGTCAGCCAACCACCGCCGGCGAGCCTGGCGACCGACACCTCGATCGTGCCGAACATCCGGCTGCTCGACCCGCAGCTGCTCTCCGAGACCTACACGCAGCTGCAGCAGGCCCGCGGCTTCTACAACTTCGGCGAGAAGCTCGACATCGACCGCTACACGATCAACGACCGCACGCAGGACTACGTGGTCGGCGTCCGGGAGATCAACTACCGCGGCCTGACCGCGCAGCAGAGCAACTGGCTCAACCGACACACCATCTACACGCACGGGTACGGCGTGGTCGCCGCGCCCGCCAACGAGGTGTGCCGGGAGCAGCCCAAGTTCGTCTCGGGCTTCCTGGGCGAGGAGGGCGGCTGCCAGTCGGAGACCGAGCTGATCAAGACCGACCAGCCCCGGATCTACTACGGCGAGCAGATGGACGACAGTGACTACGCCGTCGTCGGCTCGCGGGGCGAGGGCAGCAACGCCGAGTTCGACCGCCCGACGGGCAGCAACGAGCAGTACTACACGTACGAGGGCGCGGGCGGCGTCCCGATCGGCTCGTTCGTCCGGCGGCTGCTCTACACGGTGAAGATGCAGGAGACCAACTTCCTGCTCTCCGAGGCGGTCAACGACAATTCGAAGCTGATGTACGTGCGCAACCCGCGCGACCGGGTCGCCAAGGTGGCGCCGTTCCTCAAGCTTGACGGCGACCCGTACCCGGCGGTGGTCAACGGCCGGGTGGTCTGGATCGTCGACGGCTACACGACCGCGTCGACCTACCCCAACTCGGAGCGGGTCAACCTGCAGTCGGCGACCACCGACGAGCTGACCGGCACGGGCACCGTGGCCCAGGTCCGTGAAGAGATCAACTACATCCGCAACTCGGTGAAGGCGACGGTCGACGCCTACGACGGCACGGTCAAGCTCTTCCAGTGGGACGAGCAGGACCCGGTGCTCAAGGCCTGGAACAAGGCCTTCGGCGGCAACCTGATCACACCGAAGGCGGAGATCCCGCAGGAGCTCAGCGACCACTTCCGCTACCCGGCCGACCTGTTCAAGGTGCAGCGCGACCTGCTGGCGCGCTACCACGTGAGCGAGCCCAACGAGTTCTTCTCCGGGCAGGACTACTGGGAGGTCCCGAACGCGCCGGACGACCCGGACAGGGGCCAGAAGCAGCCGCCGTACTACCTGATGACCCAGCTGCCGGGCCAGGACGAGCCGCGGTTCCAGCTCACGTCGGCGGTGACGCCACGCGGCCGGCAGAACCTGGCCGCGATCATCTCCGCGTCGTACGTGAACGGCCAACCCAAGCTGGAGGCGCTGGAGCTGCCGGACCAGAGCGTGGTCTCCGGGCCGGTCCAGGTGCACCAACAGATGACCAACGCGACGGACGTCCGTGGCCAGCTGTCGGTGCTCGCGGCGGACGGCAAGGCGCAGGTGCAGTACGGCAACCTGCTCTCGCTGCCGTTCGGCAACGGCATGCTCTACGTCGAGCCGGTCTACGTGAAATCCAACCAGCAGAACGCGTATCCGCTGTTGCAACGCGTGCTGCTGTCGTACGGCGACGGCTCCAACGCGGTCCTGGCCAGCAGTCTCCAGCAAGGCATCAAGGAGCTGGTGGAGAAGGGCGGGGAGCAACCCGGCACCCAGCCACCGACGCAGCCCGAACAGCCCAACCCACCGCCCGCGACGGGCAGCCCGACACCGCCGGCGATGTCCCCCGAGCTGGCCCTGGCGGCCCAGCGCGTCTCGGACGCGATCGACGAGGTGAAGGCGGCACAGGAGTCGGGCGACTTCAACCGCTACGGGAAGGCCCTGGCCGACCTGGACGCGGCCGCGGACGCGTTCAAGGCGGCCCAGGCGGCGACGAACCGCCCGGCGAACACCGCGCCGACGGCGACGCCGACGACGCCGGCCAGCCCGCCGGCGACACCGCCGGCCACACCGCAAGGTTGAGCCCAAACGGGGGCCGGCGGCTCGCCGGCCCCCGTTTTGGCAAGGCGCCTCAGCTTGCGCTAGTGTTAACAAGCCGACGCGGGGTGGAGCAGCTCGGTAGCTCGCTGGGCTCATAACCCAGAGGTCGCAGGTTCAAATCCTGTCCCCGCTACCAGTGGAAACGGCCCCTCCGAGATCATCTGAGGGGCCGTTTTCGTTGTCCGGGCCGTCGGGGGCGCACGGTCGGGTGTGTGCCAGCCCACAGCGTGAGTAGCCGCCCGCGTCGTCGCCGGATGTAGTTGCGCCGTGGCCGACGGCAGTGCGGTCCTTTGTGGACCGGGACGTCAACCCCCTGCCCGCCGGCGCACCCGGTTGCGGACCGCCGACCAGACCCGGCGGCCGAGGCGGGTCTTCTTGACCCAGCGGAGCCGGGCCACCACTTCGGCGCGTCCGTGTGCGTCAGCAGCCAGAGGGGAGCGACCTGCAGCTCGATCGTGGCGCGCTGTGGGCAGGTCAGCCGCTCGCACGTCTTGCAGCCCGGGCCGATCGGGGTGGCGCCGTCGGGCGCGGCCCGGCAGCTTCCAGTCGTGCTCGCTGAAGAACCGC
>NZ_JBFAIU010000009.1:0-61241 GCF_040654855.1 Asanoa sp. NPDC050611 | reverse complement strand
GGCGGGCGGTGAGCCGGCAGCCGGCGCCGGTGACCCGGCCGTCGGTGATGCGGCCGCTGGTGACCCGGCTGTTGGTGATCCGGCCGCTGGTGACCTGGGCGGCGTCGGCGACGACCCGGCGGTCGGCGGCGAACTCGGCGCCGGCGGAGACCCGGTGGTCGACGACCCGGCGTTGGTCGACCCGAGCCTGTCCGCCTCGCCCGCCGCGACCGCCTCGGGCAGCCCCGCGGCCACCCCGTCCGGCACGGCGGACCCGGCGGTGATCGCCAACTACAGCCCGCTGGCGGGCCAGGGCGGCGCCGACGGCGGCGAGAACCTCACCCGCCCGTCGAACGTCCGGCTCGTCATCGCCGGCCTGTCCGTCCTCGTGGTGAGCACCGCGCTGCTGCTGCTCGGTCGCCGTCGCAAGCGCCGCCGCCACGCCGCGCACGCACTCTGACCCGGCACCACCCGGCCGAGCCGGCTCCCTTCGGCAGAGGGAGCCGGCTCGACCATTCATCGGGTGCTGAGCTCCGCCGGGACGGCGACGACGTCGACGTACGCGCCGCGGCGCAGGACCGTGATCGGCAGGCGGTTGCCGATCGCCGGGCCGAGCATCAGGCGCTGCAGGGACTGGACGTTCTGGATCGCCTGGCCGCCCGCGGTCAGCAGGATGTCACCGAGGTAGATCCCGGCGACACCGGCCGGGCTGCCCGGCACGACCTCGACGACCCGGAGCCCGGCGCGCTGCCCGGTCCGCTCCGCGACCTGCGGCTGCAGCGGCACCGGCACGCCGGCGACGCCCAGCCAGGCCCGGCGCACGCGGCCGTCCTGGATGAGGTCACCGATGATCTGCCGGGTGTTGCGGTTGATCGGCACCGCGAGCCCGAGCCCGTACCCGGCGACCGCGGTGTTGATCCCGATCACCTGGCCGGACGAGTCCACCAGGGCGCCGCCGGAGTTGCCGGGGTTCAGCGCCGCGTCCGTCTGGATCACGTCGTCGATCAGCCGGATGGCCCGCCCCTCGCGGGCCGGCAGCGACCGGCCGAGCCCGGAGACCACGCCCGCGGTGACCGAGCCCGCGAGCCCCATGGGGTTGCCGACGGCCACGACGAGCTGGCCGATCCGGAGCCGGTCGGCGTCGCCGAGCGGAGCGGGGCGGGCGCCCGGCTGGCGCACCCGCAGCACGGCGAGGTCGGAGAGGGGATCACGGCCGACGACGTCGAAGGCCGCTTCCGCCCCGTCGCCGAAGGTCGCGGTGCCGCCGGCCGCGCCCTCGACCACGTGGGCGCTGGTCAGCAGGAAGCCGTCGTCGGTGAAGGTCACCGCCGACCCCGCGCCGGCGCCGCGGCTGGTGCGCACCGAGACCGCGGCCACGCTGGGCAGGATCTGCGCGGCGACCGTCGTGACGACCCGCGAGTACGCGTCGAGCGCGGCGTCGTCGCGCTCCGGTTCAGTCCGTTCGGTATCCACGCCTTCCACAACACGCCGTGACCGGCCGTGATGCCGCGGTTCCGGGAGATTCGCTCAGAGCGAACGGGCGGCGGACGGGCCGATCTCCGGGGTCAGGCAGACCGCGGGCAGGTCGAACCAGCGCAGCGCCTCGAACCCGGGCGAGACCGCCAGCGCGCCGTCGCCCTCGGCACACCCGCTGCCGTCGTACCCCTGGAAGATCATCCTGGCCTCGGCCAGATAGCCCGGCAGCGCGTCCTCGGCGGCGCGTTCCGCGGGCACCGCGTCCGCCCAGCGCACCCCGCCGGCGTCGAAGGCCAGCCCGGTCAGTCGCAGCGCCGGTTCCGCGAGCCCCCGGCGGTGCCGCCAGAGCCCCGTGTACGGGTCGAACCGGTAGTCGGGCAGCAGCTTCCAGCCCTCCCGCGCGACCAGGTCGACGGCTTCGACGATGTAGCGGCAGACCACGTCGGTCAGGAAATAGTTGAAGCTGACCCGGACCCAGCCCGGCTTGATCCCCTCGCAGCCGGCCATCACCTCGGCCTCGAACCGGTGCGAGTGGTCGAGGTCGATGCCGAGCAGCCGGTGCCCGTACGGGCCGGCGCACGAGCACCCACCGCGGGACTGGATGCCGAACAGGTCGTTGAGCAGCGCCACGACGTAGTTGTGGTGCAGGTAGCGGCCGCCCGGCCGGCGGACGACGAAGGAGAGGATCGAGAGGCGGTCGGCGTACGGGTTGCCGAGCACCTGGATCGCCGGGTTGGCCGCCCAGGCCGCCATCGCCACCCGGCGGAACCGTTCCTCCTGCGCCCGGATCAGGTCGGTGCCGACCGCCCGCTTGAGCGCGAACACCAGGCCGGCCCTGATCGACTCGACGATCGCCGGTGTGCCGCCCTCCTCGCGGTGGGCGGGGTCGCTCAGGTAGTGGTGCTCGACGGCGTTGACGTAGTCGACGGTGCCGCCGCCCGGCACGGTCGGCACCCGGTTGCGCAGCAGGTGGCGGCGGACGACCAGCACGCCCGGGGTGCCGGGGCCGCCGACGAACTTGTGCGGCGACAGGAAGATCGCGTCCTTGCCGGCCATGTCGATGTCCACGTACGGCCCGGCGGCGGCGTAGTCCCAGCAGGCCAGCGCGCCGTGCTCGTGGAGCAGCGCGGAGATCGTGGCGGCGTCGGTGATGATCCCCGTGACGTTGGAGGCCGCCGAGAACGACCCGATCTTGAGCGGCCGGTCGGCGTGCCGGACCAGTTCGCCGGCCAGGGCCGCGCAGTCGACGTGGCCGTCGGTGTCCTCCGGCACGACCACCACGTCGGCGATCGACTCGCGCCAGGGCAGCTCGTTGGAGTGGTGCTCGTAGGGGCCGATGAAGACGACCGGGCGCTGCTCGGGCGGGATCAGCCGGCCCAGCCCGTACGCGTCGTCGAGCTCGGCCGGAAGCCGGATGCCGAGGATCCGGACGAGCTTGTCGATCGCCCCGGTCGCGCCGGAGCCCGCGAAGATGACCACCGTGTCCGCGTCGCCGCCGACCGCGTCCCGGATCACCGCCCGGGCGTCCTCGCGCAGGCGGGTGGTCTGCCGCCCGGTGCCGGACGACTCGGTGTGCGTGTTGGCGTAGCGGGGGAGCACCTCGTGCCGGATGAAGTCCTCGACGAAGGTGAGCGCCCGGCCCGAGGCGGTGTAGTCCGCATAGGTCACCCGGCGCGGCCCATAAGGGCCCCACATCACCTGGTCGTCGCCGATGACGCCCTCTCTGACCAGGCGTAGCAGCGGCGACTCGGCCGCAGTCATGGCTCATTATGTGAGCCCGCTGCGGGTTCGCGGATGCGTTTGGCAGGGAGCCGCTAGACCTACAAACCGGATTAATCCGGGAAGTCGCACACTCTGTCCGATTGCGGGCGACCGCGAGACGGTTCCATATGCGTACGGCGGCCGGAGGGCCGCCGCGAACAAGGGGGACCCGAGTGGTCAGCGTCGACCATACCGTGCGGACCGCTCCGGACCGCGAAAGCGCGCCGGACGATGTCGTCGACCGGCTCCTCTGGCAAGACGCCCGGGACATTCTCGGGCGGCACGCACGACCCGGCCGCGACGGTGGCTGTGCCGGTTGCGGTGGGGCCTGGCCCTGTCACTCCCGGCGCGTCGCCGAGCACGCCTTGGCGGCATCCCGTCGCTCGTGGCGCGAAGGCTGGACAGCACGACACGACCTCAACAGCGTTCGCCCGCTTGTTGTGAGCTAACTGAAGACTCTTTCACCCGCGGTGACCGCTGCGTGCTCCGCCAGCACTGCGGCATTCCCGCAAACACCCACCCGCGGTCCGGACCGACTAGCCTCCGTCGGTCAGATGCCTCCGGCCAGGCATCACCGGCAGCGGTTGGGTACGGCGGGCGAGGGTGCGTGACCAATCGGTTCCCCCGCATATCAAGGTCGCGCACTCTCGCCCAGCCAGCTTCGTGCATAACGCAATTGGCGGGTGGGAGCCGCTCCCATCAACTCCTCGCGTTCCCGGCCGTCCGGCCGCCAGCCGCCGCGCTCGTAGAAGCGCCGGGCGTGCGCGTTGCCGTCGAGGACCCAGAGCACGCCGCTGCCCCAGCCGTTGCCGCGCATCGTCGCGAGTGCGTCCACCATCAGCGCCCGGCCGAACCCGCGCCCCTGCGCCGCCGGGTCGAGATGGATCGCGTACAGCTGGCCGACCCCCGCCGTGTGCTCCTCTTCGGGGCCGACGTAGCTGAAGCCGACCGTGCGCCCGTCATCGACGGCGACCGTCAGCCGGTGCGTTTCGCTCTCGTACGTGAATCGTTCTCGCCACCACGCTGCCAACAATTCCGGCGACAGCGCCTGGAGCCCGGCAATCGGTACGAAGTCTCGATAGGCGGCAATCCGGGAGTCGTAGTGGAGGACGCCGATATCGTCGATGTCCGCGGCCTGTGCGAGACGTAGCGAGAACGTCACGGAAATGGCTCCATAACGGCTGTCAGCCGATTGTCTGATCGGATCGAACCAGGTCGTCCGTACGGGTCGCATTCATGTTCCGGGAATTCCCAGAACTGGGCCCAAATGTGGTTCGACCCCCGAGGTGCACCGTGCGAACACGGGCCGGCTGGACTGGGCCGGCACCTCGGGGGTCGGGTGGCTGCTTGAGTTTCGCCGCACCGCTGCCACACGGTCTCGACGAACGGAAACTGTCAAGGACAGCGGCTAGCGGGCAGCCACCTCACGAGTCCCAGTGCTATACAAAGCTGGACCACCTCCTTTCCCGTGTATGGCCACGCTATCCACGGCGTGAGGTGCCGAGCAACGGTTTTTTCTGGGTCATATGCCACTTTTGGCGGCAACGCAGAGATCGAATTTTGGTGAGCACCGCGGGATAACGGCGGAAGTGACCGGTTTTGGGCGTCGGTCGGCTACGCCGAGGGGGGATCGACGACGTGATCGGTAAGCACGCGGCCCGCTCCGGGGCCGGCCGCATCGCCGTGTTCGCCGTCCTCCTGCTGGGCCTGCCCGCCCTGGTCGCCGCCGGGATCGTCGTCTTCCGGGGCGACGGCTGGTCGGCGCTGACGTCCGGCGACTCGGCCTGCGGCCGCCGGCTGAAGGTGGTCGCCGCCTCGTCGTTCGCCCCCGTGCTGGCCAGGATGGCGCCCGAGCTGGCGAAGGCCGACGAGTGCGTGCGGATGGACATCGTGGTGGCCGACGGCCGCGCCGCGCCTGACACCGTCCGGCAGACCGGCGCCGACCTGTGGATCCCCGACGACACGTCGTGGGTGGGCACCGCGCCGACCCTCGACCTCGCCCGGCTCGGGCCGGAGAACACCGTCGGCCTCGGCGGCGCCGGGACCGTGGTCGCCGCCAGCCCGATCTACATGGTCACCGACGCGCCGACCGCGGCGAAGCTGCGCAGCGCCGGCGACTCCTGGCTGGCGCTGGCCAACCTCCTGGACACGGACCCGGCGGTACGGCTGGCCGTGCGCGACCCGGGCACGTCCGGCGACGGCATGGTCGGCGCGGGGTCGATGGCCGAGACGGTCTGGGAGGGGCAGGGCATGGACGCGTCGGCCCAGGTGCTGTCCCGGGCGTACGCGAAGACCACCACGGTCCGCGGCGGCGGGATCGCCCTGCCCACCCGGGCCGGCGAGGTCGGCCTGGTCGCCGAGTACGCCCTCGTGCCACAGCTCAACCGGCTCAACCGCGGTGGCGCCGTGCTGGCCGGCAAGGACTGGCGCGTCGCGCTGCGCTACACCTGGTTCCCGACCAACGCCGCGCTGGCCGACGACGACCGCGCCGAGGCGCTCAACCGCCTCCTCGACGCCCTGGCCGGGCCGGACGGGGTGGCCGCGATCGCCGCGGCCGGCCTGCGCACCGCGCGCTCCACCGAGCCCGACGAGCCGCCGCCGGGCGCCGAGCAGCTGCCGGCGCTGGCCACCAAGGAGATGCCGTTCCTCGGCGCGCACCACGTCGACCACGTGCTGGCCACCTGGTACGCGGAGGACCGGCAGACCGACCTGCTCGTGGTGGTCGACGTGTCCGGCTCGATGAACGACCCGGCTCCGGGCTCCGACCAGTCGCTGATCAAGCTGGTCGCGCAGGGCTGTGCGCAGCTCGAGAACCTGCTGCCCGACGACAGCCGGATCGGCGTCTGGGAGTTCGGCACCCAGCTCGACCCGCCGCGCGACTACCGCGAGCTGCTGCCGCCCGAGTCGCTGACGGAGTCGCACCGCAAGGCCACAAGGGACACCTGCCGGCAGCTCAAGACCCATTCCAGCGGCACCGGGTTGTACGAGACGATCCTCGCCGCGTACAAGAGCGCGAAGGACGACGCCCGCAAGGACGTACCCAATCGGGTCGTGATCTTCACCGACGGCCGCAACGAGGACCGTGGCTCGACCCTGACGCTGTCGGCCCTCAACGCGGAGCTGAAGGCCGCCGCCGACCGGGAGCGGCCGGTCAGCCTGAGCGTGGTCGTCTTCGGCGACGGCGAGGCGACCAAGAAGGCGTCGGCGGAGCTGGAGAAGGCGCTCGAGCCGGCCGAGGGCTATGTCGACACGCTGTCGACGGCCAACGAGGTCTCGGCGGTGTTCATCCACGTGGCGGCGGGCGGCCTGCACGGCTGAGCCGCGCTGCGGCCGAGGTTTTTTCACAACCAGGTGAGAGCGCTCTCTTGACACGACGTTCATCTATCTGACAGGTTTCCAGATAGTTACGTCTGTCTCTGTTTCTGGCCTGGAGAGGTGATCGTCGTGCGCCGTCCCCGCACTCTGATCGCAGCCGCGGCGAGCGCCATGCTGGTCGCCACCGCGTTGGCTGTGCCGCTGGCCGCCGCGCCCGCGAGCGCGGCACCACCACCCGGTCCGCTGGTTTGGTCCGACGAGTTCAACGGGGCCGCCGGCAGCGCCGTCGACCAGTCGAAGTGGCGATTCGACATCGGCGGCAGCGGGTGGGGCAACAACGAGCAGCAGTACTACACGAACAGCACCCGCAACGCCGCCATGGACGGCGCCGGCAACCTGGTGATCACCGCGCGGCGCGAGAACCCGTCCAACTACCAGTGCCACTACGGCACCTGCCAGTACACGTCCGCCCGGCTGCTCACCGCGGCCACCTTCACCCGCACGTACGGCCGCTTCGAGGCCCGCATGAAGATCCCCCGCGGGCAGGGCATCTGGCCGGCCTTCTGGATGCTGGGCACGCCGGTCAACTGGCCGACCAGCGGCGAGATCGACATCATGGAGAACATCGGCCGCGAGCCCAACCAGGTGCACGGCACGATCCACGGCCCGGGCTACTCGGGCGGCGAAGGCATCGGCGCCGGCTACACGATCAACGGGGCGTTCGCCGACGCCTTCCACACCTTCGCGATCGACTGGTCGCCGAACCTGATCATCTGGTACGTGGACGGCAACGAGTACCAGCGCCGTACCCCGGCCGACCTCGGCGGCGACCGCTGGGTCTTCGACCACAACTTCTTCATGATCATGAACGTGGCGGTCGGTGGCCTGTGGCCGGGCTACCCGGACGGCTCGACGACGTTCCCGCAGTCGCTGACCGTCGACTATGTCCGCGCGTACGCCCCGCCCGGCGGGACCACCCCGCCACCGCCCACCGGTGGCAACCGGATCACCGGCATCGGCGGCAAGTGCGTCGACGTCGCGGGCGCCAACCCGGCCAACGGCACGGCGGTGCAGCTCTGGGACTGCAACGGCACGGCCGCGCAGCAGTGGACCTGGGCCTCCGACGGTTCGGTCCGCGCGCTGGGCAAGTGCCTCGACGTCCCGTCCGGCTCGACCGCCAACGGCGCGAAACTCCAGCTCTGGGACTGCAACGGCAGCGGCGCCCAACGCTGGACGTTCACCGGGTCCAACGACATCGTCAACCCGCAATCCAACAAGTGCATGGACGCCACCGGCGTGAGCTCGGCCAACGGCACGCGGCTGCAGATCTGGGACTGCACCGGCGGTGCCAACCAGAAGTGGTCGCGCAGCTGATCGCTGCCCGCCCGACCGCTTCGGGCGAAGGGGCCCATTTCCGTCCTGGGTGGGCCCCTTCGTTCTGTCCTTTCTTCCCAGCCGTCGCACGCGGGCCAACCTCGGTTTACGGGGTAAGGGTCAGGGGGTCCGCGCTGTTACACATGGCGGAACGAAAGGAGTACCACCGTGTTCCTGCGTCGAATGAAGTCCGACCTGCCCGCGCCGGGTGAGGCGCTGCCGGGCCGCCCGCTCGGCATGCCGGTCGCCGACCGCCATGTGGTTCTGGGCAACCCGATGACCGGGCCGTGGCCGGAGGGCGCGCAGGTCGCCGTCTTCGGCATGGGCTGTTTCTGGGGAGCCGAGCGCCTGTTCTGGACGCTGCCGGGCGTGATCTCGACAGCGGCCGGCTACGCCGGCGGCCAGACCCGCAACCCCACGTACGAAGAGGTGTGCAGCGGAGGCACCGGCCACGCCGAGGTGGTCCAGGTGGTCTACGACCCGTCGAAGATCGACTACGCGGACCTGCTCAAGGTCTTCTGGGAGAACCACGACCCGACCCAGGGCATGCGCCAGGGCAACGACGTGGGCACCCAGTACCGCTCGACGATCTACGTGACGACGGACGAGCAGCTGGCCGAGGCCCAGTCGTCCCGCGACGCCTTCGCCCCGATCGTCCGGACAACGGGCCGCGGCGAGATCACGACGGAGATCGGCAAGCTGACGGATTTCTACTACGCCGAGGACTACCACCAGCAGTACCTGTCGGACTCGAAGAACCCGATGGGTTATTGCAATCACGGCCCGAACGGCATGAGCTGCCCGGTCGGCGTGGCCCGGGTCAGCGGAACGCACTAGCCCCATCTCGCGACCTAGGGGAGGGGGATCTTGAAGTCCGGTCCCCCTCCAGTTACCACGAAAGGTGCGAACCCGACGTCGACCGTGTCCACTGCCAGGTCCGAGAAGACCAGGGAGACGTGGTGGCCGTTCGTCTCGATGACGGCTTCGTGAAACGGAAGATCGAGGAGCTGTGACCACCGCTCTGCGTCAGGCGAGTCGGCCAGAAGTTTCATGCCCGGGTACAGGACCTGCCACCTGACGCCCCACACGTATCCGTCGAGGTCGACGCCCTGTTCATACTCAACGAGCCGCTCGTCGAGTGATTCTTTCCAGATCTCGGGCGGCACGGCGGAGGTGGCCACGGCCCGGACGCAGTGCTTGAACCGGTATCTCAGGTGCTCAGGGGCGATTCCGGTGCGGGGGTTGGCGGCGGCGTAGATGAAGACGTCGTAGTCACGCATATGGTCGGCGAACCCGTGGAACACGATGGCTTGATCGAATACGTCCTCGAACGCGGCCCGGATCTCATCGATCTCCACGTCCGAATGATCGCATCAGTGGTGAACCATCCGGGCTGAGCCATCGCCGGGCCCTTCCAAGCACCACATCGTCCGGCAGAGTCGAAGAACCCGTACGGCTACTGCAACCACGGCCCGAACGGCATGACCTGCCCCGTGGGCGTGGCCAAGACGGCCTGACCTCGCCGTGCCGCGGGCGCGGGTCTCCGGACCCGCGTCCGAAACTGTTTGACGGCTTTGCCGGTCCCTGCGAGCGTGACGTGCCATGACGAGTCCCGAGCTGTTGACCGCCGCGGACGTGCGGCTCATGCAGGGGCTGGCGCAGCGCGTCACCGCAACCCGCCCCGACCTGATCAGCGCCGGCGCGTCGTACGGCGAGCTGGCCTGGGTCTGGGGCCAGGGACGCGCCCGCCACGGCGCGACGTGGCCGCGCCGGCTGTGGTTCTCCGGTGCCGAGTTGGTGGCGTGGAGCTGGGCCTTCCTTCCGCGCCAGGTGAGGCGCAACGACGGGTCGGTCAGGAACGTCACCGGTGCGTCCCTGAGTTATCAGGTCCATCCCGACCACACCGAGCTGATCGACGAACTGATCGACTGGTACGACGGTGTGGCAGCCGGCCTCGAGCGCACGGTGCTCCCGACGACCGCCGAGGAGTTCGCCTTGAAGCGGTGGGCCGCACACGGCTACGAGACGGACGCGGCAGCACTCGCCGACGACGGCGGCTGGACCCAGCTCAACCAGCGAGACCTCACCGAGGTGGAGCAGCCGGTGCTGCCACCCGGTTTCCGGTTCCGCACCGCCGAGGAGGTGGGCCCGGAGGCCGCGGTCCGGGCTCACGTGGACGCCTGGGTCGTCTCGGCCTACACCGCCCAGAGCTACGAGGACGTCCGGCAGACGGCGTCCTATCGCGGCGACCTGCACGTTCTGGTGGAGGCGCCGGACGGGACGATGGCAGCCTCGACGATCATGTGGCTCGACGAGGCGAACAGGACCGTCGAGTTCGAGCCGGTCGGAACGCATCCGGGTTACCGCCGGCTCGGCCTCGCGAAGGCGATGATGCTGCACGGGATGCATCAGGCGCGGGCGGCCGGCGCCACCCGCGCGACGGTCGTCTGCCTAGGCGCACCGGCGCACACCGCGGCGCGTGGGCTGTACTACGACCTCGGGTTCCGGGAACTCTCACGGGACGCGCCACTCATCAAAACCGCGACAGCGCTGGACACGCGCACCTAGGCGACGGGCGCGTGTCGGTGCGCCGCGTCACCAGGAACGGACCCCTACGTGCGCCAGGTGTGGCGAGGCTCGTAGCCCAGGACGCGGCGGGCCTTCTCGATCGACAGGAACGTGCCGTGGTCGCCGACGTCGCGGGTCACCGGGATGTTCGGGAAGACCTCCGCGGCCATGTCCGCTGACTTCTGCGGCATCACCGAGTCCGCGTTCGCGATGATGAAGATCTCCATGCCCGTCGCGTCCAGTTCCAGGGACAGGCGCACCGCCTGGGCGCCGTCGCGGGCGTCGATGTAGGACCACGCGTTCCACGAGCGCAGCCGAGGGTCCGCCGCGTACGACGGGAAGGCCGCGTAGTCCGCCGGCTCCATCACGTTCGAGAAACGCAGGCCGATCATCTTCAGAGCGGGGTCCAGCCGGCAGAACTGCGCCGCCATCTGCTCTTCCAGGTGCTTCGCCAGGGCGTACGACGACTGCGGCCGCGCCGGGTACTCCTCGTCCACCGGCAGGTACGGCGGCGGGCACTCCAGGAACGGCA
Organism: Asanoa sp. NPDC050611; assembly: GCF_040654855.1. Lineage (NCBI taxonomy): Bacteria > Bacillati > Actinomycetota > Actinomycetes > Micromonosporales > Micromonosporaceae > Asanoa > Asanoa sp. NPDC050611. Next base: position 50,236 of record NZ_JBFAIU010000009.1, on the reverse strand, counting down.
GCCCGAGCAGCGTCTCGCTGCTCGCCCACACCACGTTCGTGATGCCCGCGGCCCGCGCCGCCGCGAAGACGTGGTGGGTCGCCGTGATGTTGTGCGTGAACGTCGCCGCGTTGGCGGTCAGGCCCGGCGCCGGGATCGCCGCCAGGTGCACCACCGCGTCGATCGACGGATAGCGGTCCTCGATGCGCGAAAGCGCCTCTACGACCTGGCCATAATCACCCAGATCGATCCGGGTGTACGGAGCCACCGGGTCCGGTGACGGCACCCGGTCCACGTTGTGCACCTCGTACCCGTGCTCGAGCAACTCCCGCACGACGGCGCGGCCCAGTTTGCCGCTGCCGCCCGTGACGACGACGCGTGTTGTCATTCCGCAGAAACTACAGGGAATCCGTTTCGCATAGCGCGGAAGGAACCCGGCAAAGCCGACACCTTGCCCGCACGGGCGCCGGCACCGGGGACTAGCCTCCACACAATGACCTACGGTTTCGAGACGCTCGCCATCCACGCCGGCCAGGACCCCGAGCAACGCACCGGGTCCGTCGTGCCGCCGATCTTCCAGACGAGCACGTACGCCCAGGACGGCGTCGGCGCGCCGCGCGAGGGCTACGAGTACAGCCGCTCCGGCAACCCCACCCGGGACGCCCTGCAGGAGTGCCTGCGCGCGCTGGAGGGCGGCCGCCGTGGCCTGGCCTTCGCCAGCGGACTCGCCGCCGAGGACACCCTGCTGCGCGCCGTCTGCCAGCCGGGCGACCACGTGGTGATCCCGGACGACGCGTACGGCGGCACGTTCCGGCTCTTCGCGAAGGTGGCCGAGCGCTGGGGCCTGACCTGGACCGCCGCCAGCATCCACCACATCGACACGATGCGGGCCGCGATCCGGCCGGGGCAGACGAAGGTCATCTGGATCGAGACGCCGTCGAACCCGCTGCTCGGGATCAACGACATCGCCGCGACCGCCGCGCTGGCCCGGGACGCCGGCGCGCTGCTGGTCGTCGACAACACGTTCGCGTCGCCGTACCTCCAGCAGCCGTTGAGTCTCGGCGCCGACGTGGTGGTTCATTCGACGACGAAATATCTTGGCGGGCACTCCGACGTGGTCGGCGGTGCGCTGATCGTCAACGACGACGAGCTCGGTGAGCGGCTCGCGTACCACCAGAACGCCATGGGTTCGGTCAACGGACCGTTCGACGCCTGGCTGACCATGCGGGGCATCCGGACCTTGGGTGTGCGGATGGACCGGCACTGCGACAACGCGGAGCGCGTGGTCGAGTACCTGCGAAACCACCAGGCGGTGTCCGAAGTGCTCTACCCGGGCCTGCCCACGCACCCGGGGCACGAGACCGCCGCCAAGCAGATGAGGCGGTTCGGCGGGATGGTCTCGTTCCGCGCGGCGGGCGGCGAGGAGGCGGCGGTACGCATCTGCGAGCGCACCGAGCTGTTCATCCTGGCCGAGTCGCTGGGCGGCGTCGAGTCGCTGATCGAGCACCCCGGCCGGATGACCCATGCGAGCGCGGCCGGTTCGCCGCTTGAGGTTCCCGCGGATCTTGTGCGACTGTCGGTGGGCATCGAGACCGCTGACGATCTCCTGGCCGACCTGGAGCGCGCGCTGGGCTGACCTATTGAGACACTGCGGTCCACGCAAGCGCATCAGGGCCGCCTCCCGGTGGCCCGCGTGCGGCCCGATGGGGAGGGTGGCCCGTGTCCGAGAGTGTCCCGAGCTGGGTCGGCGCGTCCGCGCGCCAGATCGCCCGTGCCGTGCGGCGCGGTGACACCACCGCGACCCGCGTGGTCGCGGACCACCTCGACCACATCGCCACCGCCGACCCGGTGGTGTCCGCGTTCCGCACGGTGCGGGCCGGTGCGGCGATCGTCGAGGCGGAGGAGGTCGACGTCCTCGAGGACCTGTCGAGCCTGCCGCTGGCCGGTGTCCCGATCGCGATCAAGGAGAACACCGCGATCGCCGGGCTGCCGATCTGGAACGGCTCGGCTGCCGCGCGCACGCCGGTGGCGGCGGAGGACCACGAGGTCGTCCGCCGGTTGCGCGGCGCCGGCGCGGTCGCGGTCGGCATCACCCGCATGCCGGAACTCGCGCTGTTCGGGATGACCGACGACGAGACCGGGGTGACCCGCAACCCGTGGCGCACCGACCGCACGCCCGGCGGATCCTCCGGCGGCGCGGCCGCCGCGGTGGCGAGCGGGATGGTCCCGGTGGCGCACGCCAACGACGGGCTCGGCTCGATCCGCATCCCGGCCGCCTGCTGCGGCCTGGTGGGCCTCAAGCCGGGCCGCGATGTGGTGCCGCGCGAGCTGGGCGCCGACGGCTGGTTCGGGCTCACCGAACACGGCGTGCTCGCGACCAGCGTGGCCGACGCGGCGCTGGTGTTCGCCGTGCTGGCCGGCCGCAACCCCGAGAAGCTGGTCGAGCCCGCGCGGCTGCGGTTCGCGCTGTCGACCCGCTCGCCGGTCGTCGGCGTCCGCCTCGACGGCCCCAACCGCGAGGCGGTGGCGACCGCGTCGAAGCTTCTGGTCGGCGCCGGGCACGACGTGACGGCGGTCGACCCGGTCTACCCGATGTCGCTGGGCCTGAAGGGCATGGCCCACTGGTTCGCCGCGGCGGCCAGCGACGCCGAGTTCGACGCGCTCGACCGGTCGGCACTGCAGCCGCGCAGCCGGCGGCACGCGGCGCTCGGCGACTGGGTGACCCGCCGCGGCCACGTCCGCCAGTCCGACCGTGACGCGTGGCGGCAGCGCTCGATCGACTTCTTCACCGACCACGGCGTCGACGTGCTGGTCACCCCGGCCTTGGCCGCCGCGCCGCCGGCGGCCGAGCAGTGGTCGGCCCGGTCCTGGCGGGCCAACACCATGACCAGCCTGCGGTACGCCCCGTACGCCGCGCCGTGGAACCTCGCCGGCCTGCCCGCTCTGGTCGTCCCGGTCGGCATGCGCCCGGACGGCCTGCCGCTCGGGGTGCAGCTCGTCGGCCCGCCCGGCAGCGAGATGCTGCTGCTCGCGGTCGCGGGCCAGTTCGAGGTCGCCGCGCCCTGGCCCCGCTACGCCCGCTCGTGGCCCCGCGTCGCGGACCCGGCTGGCACGGCCTGATCGGCGTCGATATCGAGCCACTTGGTTGATCACCGCGCCCGTGTTCCGCACGGACAATCGTCCGCGTTCAAGATCACGACGCGGGGGAGCAGATGAGCGAGGCGGTCTTCGAAGGGCACCGGACCTACCGGGTACGCGGACCGGGCGTCGCCGCGGTCGTCGCCGTCGGGCTGGCCGCCCTCGCCATGCTGGCGATCGCCGTCCTGCTCTGGGCGATCACGGTCACGGTCGACCGGCCGGGGGCGGCCGTCGACGAGAACGGCCTGACCCAGCTCGAACGGCTGCTCGAGCCGGTCGAGTGGGGATACGTCGGCGCGCAGGCCCTCGCGCTCGTCCTGACGATGATCTGGCTCTGGCGGGCGCGGAAGAACCTGGACGCCTTTCCCGGCACGGAGCCGCTGTTCAGCGCCGGCTGGGCGATCGGAGGCTGGTTCTTCCCGATCGCCAACCTCTTCGTGCCGGGTCGCCTGATGGCCAACCTGGCGCGGCAGAGCAGTCGCGAGTGGTGGGTCAGGGCGGCCGCCGTCGTCTGGTGGTGCGCGCTGGTGGTGCACTTCGCCGTGGACCGCGTCACGAACACCGCCGCCGAGACCAGCCTCGGCCGCTCCGGATACGGAGCGTGGTCGGAGTACTACCGCGACCTCGCGGTCGGCGACACGGTCGCGGGGGCGGCGGGCGTCCTCGCCGCGGCGGCGTTCGCGCTGACCGTCAGCCGGGTCTCGGCCGCGCAGGAGGAGCGGATCCACCGCGGCTGGTACGAGGAGCAGAGCCGGGTGATGGGTGTAACACGGTCACCCGCCGCGCCCGACGGCGGCGGGAGTGCGACCATCGGGGCATGACGGACCTAGTCGGGCTGGCCGACGTCGAGGCGGCGCGCCAGCTGCTTGCCGGCGTCGTGCGCACCACGCCCCTCGAACCATCCCGCCCGCTGAGCGCCCGGCTCGGCGGCCCGGCCTGGCTCAAGTGCGAGAACCTCCAGCGTGCCGGCTCGTACAAGGTCCGCGGCGCGTACGTCCGGATCGCCCGGCTGAGCGACGCCGAGCGCGCCCGCGGCGTGGTCGCGGCCAGCGCCGGCAACCACGCACAGGGCGTCGCGCTGGCCGCCGAGATGCTCGGGACCAGCGCCACCGTCTTCATGCCCGAGGGCGCTCCGCTGCCGAAGGTCGCCGCGACCAAGGGGTACGGCGCGGCCATCGAGCTGGTCGGCGCCACCGTCGACGAGTCGCTGGTCGCGGCCAAGGAGTTCGCGGAGCGTACCGGCGCGGTGTTCATCCACCCGTTCGACCACTCCGACGTGATCGCCGGCCAGGGGACCGTGGCGCTGGAGATCCTCGAGCAGGTACCGCAGGTCCGCACGATCGTGACCGGCGTCGGCGGCGGCGGCCTGGTCTCCGGGATCGCGGTGGCCGCGAAGGCGATCAACCCGCACGTCCGCGTGATCGGCGTGCAGGCCGCCAACGCCGCCGCGTTCCCGCCCTCGCTGGTCGCGGGCGAGCCGACCCGGCTGGCCAGCTTCTCCACGATCGCCGACGGGATCGCGGTCGGCTGCCCGGGCGAGATCACCTTCGCGCACGTCGAGAAGCTCGTCGACGAGATCGTCACGGTCACCGAGGAGGACATCTCCCGGGCCCTGCTGATGCTGCTGGAGCGCGGCAAGCTGGTCGTCGAGCCGGCCGGCGCGGTCGGCGTCGCGGCCCTGCTGGCCGGCGTCGTCGAGGCCGAACCGCCGACCGTCGCCGTGCTCTCCGGCGGCAACATCGACCCGCTGCTGCTGATGCGGGTGATCGAGCACGGCCTCGCGGCGGCGGGCCGGTTCCTGCGCATCACGGTGCGCTGCGGCGACCGGCCGGGCCAGCTCGCCGACCTGCTCGGGAAGATCGCCGACCAGCACGCCAACGTGGTCGACGTCGTGCACCAGCGGATGAACCCGCACCTGCGGCTCGGCGAGGTCGAGGTGGCGCTGTCGGTGGAGACCCGCGGCTCGGAGCACTCCGACCAGGTGGTCGGTGCCCTGCGGGCGAACGGCTACGTCGTCTCGTTCGCGTGAGCGGGTTCGCCGCGTACGAGCCGGCCCGGCCGTCCGGCGCGGGCGGGCCGCCGGTGCCGGTGCGCCTGGGCACCGTCGCCGACGTACCAGGCTGCCTTGATCTGGCGGTCCTGGTCCTCGGTCTCGAACCGGTCGCGTGGGAGCGGAGCCTGACCGCGAGCGCGACCGACGCGGACCGTTTGCTGCACGTCGCCGAGGACCAGGATCGGATCATCGGGTACGCGCGGTCGGCCGAGTTCGCGCCGCCGGCCGACGCGCCCGCGAACGCCGCACCGGCCGGCTGGTATCTGCTCGGTCTCGTGGTGGACCCGGCCTACCGCCGCCGTGGCGTCGGCCGGGCGCTCACCACCGCCCGGATGGCCGCGATCGCGGAGCGCGCGGACGACGTCTGGTATTTCGCGAACGCGCGCAACCAACCCTCGCTCGACCTGCATGCCGAACTGGGTTTCGTCGAAGTGACGCGCGACTTCTGGTTTCCGGAGGTGACCTTCGAGGGTGGCGTGGGCGTGCTGGCCCGCGCGGGGCTGCGCTAGCCCTCGAAGGGCGCGAACTTGACGACGGTGACCTTGATGTCGGCGCCGCTGGGGGCCGTGTAGGTGACGGTGTCGCCGTTGTGCGCGCCGAGGATGGCCTTGCCGAGCGCCGACTCGGGGCTGTAGACGGTCAGGTCCGTGGTCGCGGAGATCTCGCGCGAACCGAGCAGGAAGGTCTCGGTGTCGTCGGCGTCGTCGTCGAAGTGGATCGTCACCACGGTGCCCGGTGCGACGGCGTCGGCGGTGGGTGCGTCGCCGACCTGCGCGGTGCGCAGCAGCTCCTTGAGGTAGCTGATCCGGTGCTCCTGCTTTCCCTGCTCCTCGCGGGCGGCGTGGTAGCCACCGTTTTCCCGCAGGTCACCCTCCTCGCGGCGGGCGTTGATCTCTGCGGCGATCACCGGGCGGGCCGCGATCAGCTCGTCGAGCTCCGCCTGGAGCCGGTCATGCGCGTCCTGGGACAACCAGGTGACGGGAGTCCCGCGGTCGGTCGTGGACACAGACGATCTCCTTGGGTGGCGGGTGACAAGTACGAACTTCCAACTTACCAGCGATCGACGATCGGATGTCGCGCCCGAAACACCCGTTTATTTCGCTGGTACGCAGCGGAGGACTTCACCGACAAACGGCTTGGCGCTCGTGACGAGCTGCTGGGTGACCGTGGTGGTCCCCTCGCCGGGCTGGTCGCGGACCAGGATCTCCTGGTGGCCGACCTCCGCGCCGTCCCTTGACCGGGCCCGCAGCACGCAGGTGGCCTGCCCACCCTCTGGGATGCTGACCCGGAAAACCAGCGTGAGCCCGCCGTCGCTGATGTCGTGGAAGGTGACGACCTGGGCGTCGTACGCCGGGTCGCCGTAGTTTTTGTAGAGCCGGACCGCCACCAGCGACCCGACCACGAGAGTGACCAGGGCGAGCCCGGCGACCAGCCAGGGTCGGCGGCGCCGCGGCTCGCGCCGGCGGCCGTATCGGCCAGGCGGGAACACGGGCGCGCTGGTTGTGGTTGTTGTCGGCGTCTCGGTCAACGGGGGCACCCCTCAGGCAGGTCCCGACGAAGTCTTGTCGGTGCGATCGGCCAGAATGGCAGGGTTCCATCCTCGCAGCCGAGGATGACCAGCTCGCAGGCAGGCACGAGGGGGAGCAGTCCGTGGCAGAGCAGTTGCGTCTGATGGCCGTGCACGCGCATCCGGACGACGAGTCGAGCAAGGGCGCGGCATCGTCCGCTCGCTATGTCGCGGAGGGCGTCGACGTGCTGGTCGCCACCTGCACGGGCGGTGAGCGCGGGAGCGTGCTCAACCCCAAGCTCGACCGCCCCGACGTCTGGGAGAACATCGCCGAGATCCGCCGCGCGGAGATGGACGCCGCCCGCGCCATCCTCGGCGTCAAGCAGGCCTGGCTGGGCTTCGTCGACTCGGGCCTGCCCGAGGGCGACCCGCTGCCGCCGCTGCCCGAGGGGTGTTTCGCGCTCGAGCCGCTCGAGGTGGCCACGGCGCCGCTGGTGCGCCTGATGCGCGAGTTCCGCCCGCACGTCGTCACGACCTACGACGAGAACGGCGGCTACCCGCACCCCGACCACATCATGTGCCACAAGGTCAGCGTGGCCGCGTTCGAGGCCGCCGGCGACCCGGAGCGCTACCCCGACCTGGGCGAGCCGTGGCAGCCGCTGAAGCTCTACTACAACATCGGCTGGAGCCGGGGCCGCCTCGTCGCGATCCACGAGGCGATGCTGGCCGCGGGCCTGGAGTCGCCCTACACCGAGTGGCTCAAGGAGTGGGATGACCGCGAGGACAAGGGCGACCGCGTCACCACCCGGGTCGAGTGCGGCGAATACTTCGAGGTCCGCGACGACGCCCTGCGCGCGCACGCCACCCAGGTCGACCCCGACGGGAGCTGGTTCCGCGTCCCGCTCGACGTGCAGCGCAAGGTCTGGCCGACCGAAGACTTCGAGCTGGTCAAGTCCTTCGTCGACAGCCCGGTGCCCGAGTCCGACCTGTTCGCGGGCATTCGGGAGGCGGTGCACGCCCGCTGAGCGGGCGGGCGTAGCGTGAGGGGCCCCCACGACCCCCGGGTGAGAAGGAGTGTGCCGCCATGCAGACGGTCGTCGACGTGCTCGCGGTGAACAACTTCGGTGACACCCGCGAGGGCGGCCTCGCCGGCCCGATGGGGCTCCTGCTGATCATCTTGCTCGGCACCGCGACGGTGCTGTTGATCCGCAACATGAACAGCCGCCTCAAGCGTCTGCCGGAGCGGTTCCCCGCTCCGGGTGAGGATGTCGTGGATCCGACCGTGACGAAATCTGTCGCGGCGAAACCCATTGACCCGAATGACCGTTCCTGACCAGCACTGGATTCGTTCCAGACTGGGCAATCTGGTGCTGACCAGGCACTACGGCATCCATTGATGGCCAAACCAGACGTCTGCCCCCTGTTGCGCCCTCTCGGTTTGGCTTAGCCTTCCGCCGTGGGGACCCACGTGGGTTCCCCCTGGCGTGCGCGGAAGGGGGCGCCGATGACCATCGCCGGTCGCTCCCGGCGTTACCCGTCGCTCACCGTGGTCGTCGCCGGCGGTCCCGTCTGCGGGAGTCCACGATGAGCGCACTGCGCGCCGGTCTGGACCGCGTCGCCCGAGGCTCCGGCGCCGCGGAGGTGCCGGCGCGGGCACACGCCTTCTCCGGCCTCCTGCTGGCGCTCGCCGCCGTCGCCACGATCACCGGGCTGCTCTGGCCCGCGACGATGCCGGCCGACGACCCAGTGCCGCCGGCTGCCCGGTTCGGCATCGCGTTCGGCGTGATGGCCCTGGCCCAGCTCGCCAGCCTCCGACTACGCATCGGCTCCGGGCGACTATCCGTCACCTGGGGCGAGGCCGCGCTGATCATCGGCCTCTACGCCGCACCATCGGGCTGGCTGCCGGCCGCCACGTTCGCCGGCGCCTTCGCCGCCTGGCTCCTCCTGGCGATCTTCGCCAAGCTCCGCACCCCGCTCGAGGTCGTGCAGATCGCGGCCAGCCAGACCGTCGCCGTCGCCGCCGCTGTCACCGTCGCGTGCCGCCTCGCCGACCCGATCGGCGCACCGCTCACCCCGCCACTGGCCCTGGCCCTGGTCCTCGGCGCACTTACCTACCTGCTGGTCGGCGCGCTGCTCGCGGTGCTCTACCTGCGCCTGGTGCACGGCGTCCCGGTGCTCGCCACGCTGGTCCGCGCGCTCAACGACAAGCTGCTGATGTTCGTCGGCAACGTTGTCGTCGGCTTGGCCGTCGTCGCGATGGTCAGCACCGACCCGCGCTGGCTGCTGCTGCTCCCGCCGGCCCTGTGGCTGCTCCAGCAGACGTACGGCCAGCGCCTCCGCGCCGCCGACGAGCGCCGCGCCTGGGAGGAGTTCGCGGGCGCGACCAGCGCCCTGAAGAAGCTCGACGAGGACGAGGTCGCCGCGGCCGGCGTCGCCGGCGCCCTGCGCCTGCTGGTCGCCGAGCGGGTCGACCTCGACGTGATCAGGATGGACGGCGGCTGGCGCCGCTACCACGGTGACGCCGACGGGGGCGGGGGCGTGGTCGACCTCGACGACCGCCCGGCCAGCGAGGGCGACGAGTCCACCCTGGTCCGCGAGCTGACCGTGCGTGGCCAGCTCGTTGGCCAGATCCGGGTCGCGCTGCCGCGCCCGACGCTGCCCTCGGCCCGCGACGAGTTCGCGCTGCGATCCTTCGGGGACACGCTGGCGGTCGCCCTGCACGACGCGGTCACCCACCGCGCCTGGTCGCTGCTGCAGGAACGCTCGTCGTACGACGCCGTGCACGACGCGCCGACCGGCCTGCTCAACCGGACCGCCGTGGTCGCACAGGGCGACGCGGCCCTGCGCCGGCTCGGCCGCGACCACCCGATCGCCCTCGTCGTCGTCGACATCGACCGCTTCCGCGCCGTCAACGACACCCTGGGCCACGCGGCCGGCGACGAGCTCCTCGCGGCCACCGCCGCCCGGATGAACACGCTGACCGGCCCGGCCGAGCTGCTCGGCCGTCTCGGCGGCGACCAGTTCGCGCTGCTGATCGCCGGGCCGGAGCGGATGACCATCTCGCGCGCTCTGGACCGGGCGGACGAGCTCGTCGACGCGGTGGCGACACCGACCGAGGTGCAGGGCATCGAGCTGGCGGTCGAGGCCTCCGCGGGCGTCGTGGTGGCCGCGGCCGGCAGTGCCAACGTGGCCGAGCTACTGCGCCGGGCCGACATCGCGCTGCGCCAGGCCAAGGAGGGCGGCGGCGGCAACACGGCCTGCTACGACCCGAGCCGCGACGAGAGCAGCACGGACCAGCTGACGCTGCTGTCGGAGCTGCGGACGGCGTTGGAGACGGACGACCAGTTGGTGCTGGCCCTGCAGCCGGCGGTCGACCTGACCACGGGCGCCCCGACGGGCGCCGAGGCCCTGATCCGCTGGCGCCACCCCCGCCGCGGCGTCCTGAAGCCCGGCGACTTCGTCCGCGCGGCCGAGGAGAGCGACCTGCTGGGCGCGTTCACGCTGTACGTGATCGACAAGGCCCTGCAGGTGGCCGCCGACGTGGCGGCGAACGGCATGGACGTGCCGATCGCGGTGAACCTGTCGGCGCACAACCTGCTGGACCAACACCTCCCGAACGCGGTCGCGGAACTCCTCCGCCGCCACGGCGTGGGCCCGTCACGCCTGGTCCTGGAGATCACCGAAACCGTGGTGATGAGCGACCAGGAAGTGATCGACGACGTCCTGTCCGCTTTCCACGCCATGGGGATCCGGATCGCGCTGGACGACTTCGGCACGGGCTATTCGTCGCTGGCCTTCCTGGCCCGGGTGCCGGTGGACGAGGTCAAGGTCGACCGCTCGTTCGTCATGCGGATGGCCGAGTCGCCACAGGCGGCGGCGATCGTCCGCTTCACGATCGCGCTGGGCCAGGAACTGGGGTTGCGGGTCGTTGCCGAGGGCGTCGAAACCGCCGCGCAGCGGGCGGCCCTGGAAAACCTGGGCTGCGCCGCGGCCCAGGGCTACCACTTCTTCAAGCCGATGCCGGCGGACAAGATCGTCGCGGTGCTGAGCCAACTCACGGACTCAGCCCGCGCCAAGGTCTTCCCGTTGCGCGCGGACGGTTCCGCCTGACCCGCCGGGTTACGGGCGTGCAGGTGCATCAGGGCCAGGATCTCCGTGGGCGTGTAGCGCGTTGGTGATTGATCGCCTCCACCACGGGCCAGGGGTGGCGGCGAGGAACGCCCTGAGCGGCGGTTGGTCCGCCGCCCTACGGTCGGACCAGGGTCGCGACGGCGTCGACGACGAGGGCTCGGCGGGCGGCCGGGTCGGTCGGGGCGGCCAGGTGCATCTCCGGTGACATCACCGTCCACATGTTGGCGATGCTCAGGACCAGGGCAAGGATCTCCGCGGCCGTGTAGCGCGCGGTGACCTGCCCGGCCGCCTGGGCCTTGGCGATCGCCTCCACTTTGGACTGGTTGGCCGCGATCACCGCCTGCGGCGGCGGTTGGTCCGCCGCGCGTTCCAGGCGATGCCACGTGACGAGGCGGAGGGCCTCCGGGTTCGCCTCGCCCACGTCGAAGATGCGGCCGGCGTACTCCGGCAGCTTGGTCGCGTCGAACGGCGCCTCGGCCAGCGCCTGGTTGACGATCATCTCGAAGACCGCCGTGAAGAGGCCCTCCTTGTTGCCGAAGTGGAAGTAGATGAGCGCCTTGTTCACGCCCGCCGTCGCCGCGACCCGGTCCACCCGTGCGCCGGCGACGCCGTGCGCGGCGAACTCCCGGTAGGCGGCCTCCACGAGGCGGCGGCGGGTCTCCTGGGCGTCTCCGGCTGGGGGCATGTGCCCCAGCCTACTTGACTAACCAGTTAGTTGACGGACCAGGTCCTGAGGAGTTAACTATCTAGTTAGTCAACCCCGAGGAGGGAAAACCATGGAAACCGCCATCGTTACCGGCGGCACGGGCGGCATCGGCTACGTGACCGCCGCCGAGCTGGCGCGGCGCGGGCGACACGTGGTCGTCGCCGGTCGCCGGCCGGAGGCGCTCGCCGCCGCCGCGGACCGCATCCGAGCCGCGCATCCGGGCAGCAGCGTGTCCGTCGGCGAGCTGGACCTGGCCGACCTGGCGTCGGTGCGGGCGTTCGCCGCCCGGGTCGCGGCCGAGCACCCGACCATCGATCTCCTGGTCAACAACGCCGGCGTGATGGCCGTGCCGGAGCGGCGGCTGACCGCCGACGGCTTCGAGCTCACGTTCGGCACCAACCATCTCGGTCACTTCGCCCTGACCGGGCTCCTGCTTCCGGCGCTCAGCGCGGCCCCGGCGGCCCGGGGGGTCACGGTCAGCGCCGTCATCGCCCGCCGCGGCCGGCTGGACTTCGACAACCTCGACCTGCACGAGGGTTACCGGCCGATGCGGGCCTACAGCGCGGCCAAGCTGGCCAACGTCGCCTTCGCCATCGAGCTGGCCGCCCGCACCGACCGCGTGCGCAGCATCGCCGTGCATCCGGGCACCGCGCAGACCGGCATCCAGCGACATGTGACGCCGGCCCTGCGCTTCCTCGCCGATCGGCTGATCTCGCTCGGCGGCCAGAGCGTCGCGGACGCGGCCCGCCCGTCCCTGTACGCCGCCACCGACCCGGCGGCCGCCGGCGGCGGCTACTACGCGCCGGGCGGCATGCTCGAGGGTCGCGGCCGGCCGGCGCCCGCCCGCATTCCCGCGGCCGCCAAGGACGCCGAGTTGCGGGCGCGCCTCTGGGCGGTCTCCGAGCGGCTGACCGGCGTCACCTACGACCTACCGAGCGCCGGGCGCCCGTCACGACCGGCCGCGGGACGGCCCGTGTGACACGCTGGAACAGTGAACCGGCTCATCGACGCCACCTCGCCCTATCTGCTCCAGCACGCTGACAACCCGGTCGACTGGTGGCCGTGGGGAAGCGACGCCTTCGACGAGGCGAAACGGCGCGACGTCCCGGTCGTGATCTCGGTCGGTTACGCGGCTTGTCACTGGTGTCACGTGATGGCGCACGAGTCGTTCGAAGATGCCGGTGTGGCCAAGCTGATGAACGACAACTTCGTCAGCGTCAAGGTCGACCGCGAGGAGCGGCCCGACGTCGACGCGGTCTACATGACCGCCACCCAGGCCATGACCGGGCAGGGCGGCTGGCCGATGACCGTGTTCGCCGCTCCGGACGGCACGCCGTTCTTCTGCGGCACCTACTTCCCGAAGGCCAACTTCAGCCGCCTGCTGCAGTCGGTCTCCACCGCGTGGCGCGACCAGCGCGAGGCCGTCATGCGCCAGGGCGCCGCCGTGGTCGAGGCCGTCGGTGGCGCGCAGGCGCTCGGCGGGATCAGCGCGCCGTTGACGGCGGACATGCTCGACGCCGCCGCTTCCCAACTGTCCACCGAGTACGACGGTGAGAACGGCGGCTTCGGCGGCGCACCGAAGTTCCCGCCGCAGATGAACCTGCTCTTCCTGCTCCGCCACTACCAGCGCACCGGCAACCAGCAGGCGCTGGAGATCGTGCGGCACACGTGCGAGGCGATGGCGCGCGGCGGGATCTACGACCAGCTGGCCGGCGGGTTCGCGCGCTACTCCGTCGACGCCCGCTGGATCGTGCCGCATTTCGAGAAGATGTTGTACGACAACGGCCTGCTGCTGCGGGTCTACACGCACCTGTGGCGGCTGACCGGCGACCCGCTAGCCCGCCGCATCGCCGACGAGACCGCGCAGTTCATCATCCGCGACCTCGGCACGCCCGAGGGGGGCTTCGCGTCCTCCCTGGACGCCGACACCGACGGGGTCGAGGGTCTCACGTACTCCTGGACCCCGTCGCAGCTCGTCGAAGCCCTGGGCCCGGAGGACGGCCCGTACGCCGCAGGGGTGTTCGGGGTGACCGCCGCCGGCACCTTCGAGAAGGGTGCCAGCGTCCTGCGGCTCGCCCGGGACATCGACGACGCCAACCCGCCGGTGGTCGACCGCTGGGCCGACGTCCGCGCCCGGCTGCTGGCCGCCCGCGCCCGACGACCGCAGCCCGCCCGCGACGACAAGGTGGTCGCCTCCTGGAACGGGCTGGCGATCACCGGCCTGGTCGAGCATTTCTTCGCGACCGGCACCGGGGAGTCGCTGGACGCGGCGGTGCGGGCCGCCGGCCTGCTCGCCGAGAAGCACGTCGTGGACGGCCGGCTGCGGCGGGTGTCCAGGGACGGCACGGTGGGCGACCCGCCCGGGGTGCTCGACGACTACGGCGCCGTCGCCGAGGCGTTCTGCGCGGTGCACCAGGCCACTCTCGACGGACGCTGGCTCGACCTCGCCGGCACCCTGCTCGACGCCGCCCTGGCGCACTTCCCGACCGGCAGCGGCGGCTACTACGACACCGCCGACGACGCGGAGCGGCTCGTCGCCCGGCCGGCCGACCCGACCGACAACGCCACCCCGTCCGGCCTGTCGGTGCTCGCGGCCGCGCTGACCAGCTACACGGCGTTGCGGGGCGACCCGAGCTATCGCGAGGCCGCCGAGAACGCGCTCGCCACCGTCGCGCCGATCGTCGCCCAGCATCCGCGGTTCAGCGGCTACGCCGCGGCGACCGGCGAGGCGCTGCTCTCCGGCCCGTACGAGATCGTCATCGCCACCACACAGGATCCGACCGACGACCCGCTGGTCGCGACCGCCTACGAGCTGGCCCCGCCCGGCGCCGTGGTGCTGGTGGGCGCGCCGGACGCGCCGGGCGTACCCCTGCTGGCTGATCGCCCGCTGCTCGACGGCGCGCCCACGGCGTACGTCTGCCGAGGTTTCGTCTGTGACCGCCCGACCACCGCGGTGGCGGATCTCACCGCGCAGCTCGCCCGCCGGTGACGCCGGGATAGGCTTTTCCGCGCCATGGATTCCCGGACCGGACTGCCTGTCGTCGGCATGGTGGGCGCGGGCCAGCTGGCCCGGATGACCCACCAGGCCGCCATCGCGCTCGGCCAGTCGCTGCGCGTGCTCGCCGCCCATCCCGACGACGGTGCCGCGCTGGTCGCCGCCGACGTGCAGATCGGCGAGCACACCGACCTGGCCGCGCTGCGCACCTTCGCCAAGAGCTGCGACGTCGTCACCTTCGACCACGAGCACGTGCCGGAGGCGCACATCCGCGCCCTGGCCGCCGAGGGCGTGAAGGTCTTCCCGTCCGCCGACGCGCTCGTGTTCGCGCAGGACAAGCGCCGGATGCGCGAGCGGCTGTCGGCGCTGGGCGCGCCGGTGCCGCGCTGGCAGCCGGTCGCGACCGCCGACGACCTGGCCGGATTCGGCGCGCAGGCCGGCTGGCCGGTGGTGCTCAAGGCGGTCCGCGGTGGGTACGACGGCCGCGGCGTCTGGGTCGTCGACTCGCCCGCGGCGGCCGCCGAGGTGCTGGCCAGCGGCACGGAGCTGATCGCCGAGGAGCTGGTGCCGCTGCGCCGCGAGCTGGCCGTGCAGGTCGCGCGGTCGCCGTTCGGGCAGGTCGCCGCTTATCCCGTGGTCGAGACCGTGCAGCGCGACGGCATCAACGTCGAGGTCCTCGCGCCGGCGCCGCTGCTGCCCGAGGACCTGGCCGTCGAGGCGCAGAAGCTGGCCATCGACCTGGCGACCGCGCTCGGCGTGGTCGGGCTGCTCGCGGTCGAGCTGTTCGAGACGCCGGCCGGCCTCATCGTCAACGAGCTGGCGATGCGGCCGCACAACTCCGGCCACTGGACCATCGAGGGCGCCCGGACGTCGCAGTTCGAGCAGCACCTGCGCGCGGTGCTCGACTACCCGCTCGGCGACACGGCGCTCACCGCGCCCGTGGTGGTCAGCGCCAACGTGCTCGGCGGCCCGCCCGGCGGCATGTCCGTCGACGAGCGCATGCACCATCTGTTCGCCGAGGACCCGGGCGCGCGGGTGCACCTCTACGGCAAGCAGACCCGTCCGGGCCGCAAGATCGGGCACGTGACGGTGCTCGGCGACGACCTCGCGTCGTTGCGTGCCCGCGCCGCCCGCGCGGCCTGGTGGCTCCGCGAAGGGACGCACTCATGACCGAGCAGCAGCCGGCCGTCGGCCTGATCATGGGCAGCGACTCCGACTGGGCGACCATGCGCGCCGCGGCGGAGGCCCTCGACGAGTTCGGCGTCGCCCACGAGGTCGGCGTCGTCTCGGCACACCGCACACCCGACAAGATGATCGCGTACGCCCGGACCGCCGCCGAGCGCGGCCTGAAGGTGATCATCGCCGGTGCGGGCGGCGCCGCCCACCTGCCCGGCATGGTCGCGTCGGCCACCCCGCTGCCGGTGATCGGTGTGCCGGTGCCGCTGAAGTACCTCGACGGCATGGACTCCCTGCTGTCGATCGTGCAGATGCCGGCCGGCGTGCCGGTGGCGACGGTCTCCATCGGCGGCGCCCGCAATGCGGGCCTGCTCGCCGCCCGCATCCTCGGTGCCGCCGACCCGGCGCTGCGCCAGCGGATGGTCGACTTCCAGGCCGGGCTCGAGGTGCTGGTCGCCGAGAAGGAAGCCGCGCTGAAGGCGTCGCTGCGGTCGGCATGACGACCGAGCCGCTGGTCCGGCCTCGCCGGGAAGCTGACCTGCCCGGCTGTGTTGCTGCGCTGCGGGCGGTGCACGACGCGGACGCGTACCCCCTGAACTGGCCCGAAGACCCGATCGCCTGGCTCGCTCCGCAGGGGCTGGCGCAGGCGTGGGTCGCGGAGCTGGCGCCCGGCACGATCGCCGGCCACGTCGCGATCCTGGGTGGCGAGCTGACCCGCCTGTTCGTCACCCCGGCCGCCCGGCGCCGCGCGGTCGGACGGCGCTGGTCCGCATGGCGACCGACTGGGCCGCGGCGCACGACGTGCGGCTGAGCCTTGAAGTGACCGACGAGCAGCGGTCGGCCGCGGTCGCGTTCTACGCGGCCACCGGCTGGCGGCACACGCACACCTCCGAGGCCACTTGGACCGCGCCGGACGGTGGCGCGGTCCACCTGCGCCACTACGCGCGCTAGCGCATCCCGCGCAGGCTGCGGATGCGCTCCTGTGCCCGGCGGCGGTTCTCGTTGCTCGCGCCGAGGATCAGCAGGATGACGCCGATCGGCAGGACGACGTAGTACGGGCCGACCCGGGTGACCGTGAAGTGGATCGCCGAGACCGCGGTGACTATCGCGCCCACGATGAACGGCGCCTGCTGCTTGAGCATCGAGCCGAAGATGAGCGTGGCGGCCGCGCCGACCATGAGCAGCAGCTCGCGGGTGTCGCTGGTGTCGCGGGTGAGCACGAGCGTCGTGGTCGGCAGGAACGCCGCGACCAGCGCCGGGCCGTAGGCGACCCAGCTGCCCAGCGACGGGCGCTGGCGCAGCTCGATCAGGCCCGCGACGAGGGCGACCGCCGCGAACGGCAGCGTGTAGGCCTCCAGCAGCCGCACGTCGACGAGGTCCATCAGCAGCCACCAGGCGGCGACCTCGCAGCCCAGCGCCGTGTAGAAGATGACCCGGCGACGGGACGCGCGACGACCCGGGCGGCCGGCCGCGACGCCGAGCACCGCGCCCCAGGCAGCGAGCAGGCCGGCCAGGTGCGGCACCGAGTCGAAGGCCAGCGCGAACGCGACCAGGCCGGCGGCGTAGCCGCTCCACTCCACGGTCGTCGCCTCGCGCATCGCCTCCGGGCGGCGCAGCCGCGGCAGCAGTGCGGCGCCGACCAGCAGCAGCGCGCCGACCCCGAGCACGCCGAACGCCGACGTGGTGCGGGGCAGGCCGGCGACGAGGCCGAGGGTGAGCACGAACGCCTGGCCCATGACCGCGGCGAACAGCCAGCCGAGGATGCGGGCCCGCTCGGTGCGGCCGTAGAGCGCGGCCACGGCGCCGACCAGCACCGCGCTGCCGAGGGTCGTCAGCGTCATCGGGCGGGTGGCGAGGCTGCCCGAGAGGCCCGCGTTGCCGGCGGCCAGGCCGATCACGAACGTGGCGATCCGGGCCGCGCGCAACGACTGGGCCAGCTCGGACTCCGGCGGCGGCGGGGTCAGCGCGAGGCCGAGCATCGCGACCGCGAACACCGCCAGCGCCGCGCGGGTGCTGTGTGGCCAGCCGAAGCCGAGTGAGACCGGCGCGATCAGGATCGTCACCGCGATGCCGGGCAGCACCACCGGAATGGCGCGCAGCGGCCGGCCGCGGGAGAACGCCAGCGCCGCGAGGCCGGCCGCGATCGTCAGCAGCAGCGCGGCGAGGACGTTGGAGGGCTCGACCGCCGCCGACGGCGGGTCGAGCAGCGCCTCCGGCGGACCTTCCCAGATGCGGTTGACCACCTGCAGCGGGTCGATCAGGGCCGCGATCAGCGCCGGGCCGAGCGTGTAGAGGGCGAACAGCGTCCCGGGGACGGCGAGCAGCAGCGCGCCCATCGCGGGCTCCAGCGACCAGCGCCGGCCGGTCACGCCGGGCCCGCGGCGCCAGGGCGGGCCGGCGAGCGCGCTCCAGTGGCGGACCCGCTCCTGCTCGCCGCTCGGCGGGACGGTCGCGCGGAGCAACTCGGCGAGAATGCCGAGCATCGCCGCCGCGGCCGCGTAGACGCCCGGGGAGACGCCGGTGGCCAGCGCAGTGCCGGCGGTCACGGTCGCGCCGCCGGCGAGGCCCACGGAGGCGTACGACAGGAATCGCGCCATCTGGGTGCGGGCCAGGGCCAGCACGGCCACGCCGAGGCTGGAGCCGGCCAGGGCCGCGGTCAGCACGACGACGGCGGGACTGCCCACCGACGCGGCGAAGCCGGCCAGCGCGCCGGGCAGGGCGAGCAGCGCGCCCCCGATCGCGAGGCCGCCGATCGTGGACAGGTGCGGCGGCGCGGCGATGTCGGCCGGCACGGCCAGCGGGTCGGCGGTGGCGGTCGGGCGGGGCCGGGTCATGGTCGCGGTCGCGGCGCCTCCGCCACCGGTGGGTGAGTCGGCGGTGACGGGTGGTGCCGCCTCCGCGCCGGGATAGCCGCTCGACTCGGTGGTGGCGCCGCTCCCGGCCCGGGTGAACACCGCCGTGCCGTCGGCCGGGGGTGCCGTCACGACCGTGGACGCCAGGCCGGCGACGACCACGCCGATCAGCACGATGATGGCCAGGGCGGCGGCGGTGGTCCACGGCCGCACCACGCTGGCACCGACGGCGTGGAGGGCGACCGCGGCCGCCACCCAGATCCGGGCGAGACCCGCGCGCGGGTCGGCGGCCATCACCGCCGCCACGCCGTAGATCGTCGCGACGGCGCCGCCGACGACGATCGGCGAGTACCAGGGCAGGCCAAGGGCGGCCGGTGCGCCGATCGTGGCCAGGCCCACGAAGACCGCGGCGACGTCGTAGGACCACGGTCGGGGCAGCACGATCGCGGCCGCGCCGGCCAGCAGCACGAGGGCCACCGGCGCCTGCCAGGCACCGGCCGCGTCCGTGCTGCCGGGCCAGCGGGTCAGGTCGGCCTCCCACAGCGCGCCCGGTGTGGCGAGGATCCGCAGCCCACCGGCGAGCGACTGGTAGCCCGCGATCGCCGCGATCACGCCGCCGCCGACCGCGATGCCCAGGGCCGGGCCGCGCCGCCAGCCTTCCGGCAGCGCCCGCACGGCGATCGCGACGATCAGGATCATCGCGGCCACCGTGGCGATCTGGCCGCCGGGCGCGAGGATCGCCGCGATCCGGGCGAGCGCGCCGATCAGCGCGACGGTCGCGGCGGCCGACGCGAAGTCGGCGCCGTCGAGATTCCGGTCCGCGCGGCGGCCATGGTCGATCGAGGGTGCCAGGAACAGCAGCATCGCGGCGACCAGCATGAGGGCGCCGACCAGCTTGTCGGCGCCGGTGGAGCCGGGGGCCGCGAACGCGGCGGCGGCCACCGCCACCGCCCCGAGCCCGGTGCCCACGGTCAGCGGGATGCTCAGGTGCCGCTCGGCGACCTGGTTGAGGGCCGCGAAGCTGAGCGTCGCGCAGACCGCCAGGAAGGCCGTGGCCAGGATCGGGACGGTCGCCGTGGTGGTCGGCACGGTGGCCGCGACGAAGCTCGCCACCGCGCCCGGGAAGGCGAACGCGGCGCCACCGGCGGCCCACTCGCCGACCGGCTCCGCGCCCGCGGCCTCGCGCACCGCGCCGCCCCGGGCGGCCGCCGCGATCAGCGCGCCGCCGGCGGCGATCACGAACAGCACCGCGGCGGTGAGCGCCGGGCGGGCGGTTGAGGCGCCCGCGCCGGCGAGCCCGACGAGCGCGGCGCCGACGGCGTGCGCGGCGCCGGCCCGGGTGGTGTGGGCCCACAGGCCGGCCACGCCGATCGCGATGGCGGCGGCCACCGCCGGCCACGGCGCGGCGGCCCAGCCGAGGTCGAACGAGGCGGGCGCGGCGAGGGCGGTCAGCGCAGCGCCGGCGACCGCCAGCTCACGGCGGATCTCCTGTGGCGCGGCCAGCACGGCGGCGATCGTGAGCAGGGCTGCGGCGACGGCGAGCTGCCACTGCGCGGTGGTGATGGCGGCGTCGAGCTTCCCGTCGTACGCGGCCAGGTCGGCCCGCCACATCGGCAGCGCGGCGTCGATGGGCGCGATCGCGGCGCGCAGCGTGTTGCCCGCGACCACCATGCCGATGACCAGCAGCGCGGCGGTCGAGGCGAGCTGCGGGCCACGGCGGGCGTCGTCGGGCAGCGCGCGCACCGCGAAGCCGATCAGCGCGACGATCGCGGCGACGACGACCAGCGTGTGGCCGGGCAGCGCGACCGCGGCGACCCGGCCGGCGGCGCCGATGATGGCCAGCGTCATGACGCCGCCGGCGAGGTCGGGCAGCGGCCGGCGGCGCAGCGAGAGGGAGCCGACCAGGCCGATGGCGGCGGCCAGCACCAGCGCGATGCCGGCCACCGTGGCCGCCGGCACGGTGCGGGCCTCGACCAGCCCGGCGACGGCGTAGATCAGGGCCGCGCCGATCGCGATGCCGAACAGCACCCACGACATCTCGCGCAGCCAGCGGGCGGCCACCTCGGTCTGCGGCGGCGGCCCGGAGACCGGCTGCTCGGGCGGGCCCGCGTCGACCAGGACCTCGGTCTCCTCGGCGGCGGCCTCGGGCCGGCGGACCGGTTCCGCGTCGTCCGTTTCGGCATCGCCGGTGCGCTGCCGCGGTGGGGTCGAGACGATCCGGGAGACCTTCGGGCCGCCGGCGGGCACCGCGCCGGACCTCGAACCCACACCGAAGCCGGTCTCGTCAGCGTCACCTGTGGGGGCGTCGGCTTCGTCGGTCGCCTTTCCACCTGTGCGGCGGCCGAGGCGTACCCCCGTCGCCTGCTCCTGGTCGGTGAGCGGTGGCTCGGTGGCCGGTGGCGGGACGAGGCGGGTCGACCACGCGGGCGGCACGAGCGCGCCGAAGGCCGCGTACTGCCGCCCCAGCCAGATGTCGAGCGCGGCCACGCTGGCCAGCGAGAACGCCCAGCCGGTCGACCCGTTGATCCAGCCGTGCGTGAGCAGCGGGATGACGGGTTGCAGCGCCAGCACCGTCGCGTAGCGGGGCACGCTGAGCCCGGTGGCACTCGCGTAGACCGCGGCGATCGCCGCCGTCACCGCGAACACGATGCCGGCGAACACCTCGCCCGACATCGGCCCGGTGCGGATCGCCGGCACCAGATAGAGGGCGTAGCCGATGAGCGGGACCAGGGTGAGGCCGACCGCGGAGATGGTCTCGGCGGTCGAGCTCAGCCGCCGGGCCCGGACGAACGGGGCGACGCCGAGCATGAGCGCGGCCGCGCCGGCCAGGATCGCGAGGCGGGGGATCGGGTAGCGGGCCACGCCGGCGAAGACCACCGCCGCGACGCCGAGCAGCAGGGCGCCCAGGCCGAGGTAGACGTTCTGGATCTCCCGGGTCGAGGCCTCCGGGCGTACGCCTTCGTCGTCGACGTCCTGGATCGGCGGCGGTGGCGGCGGCTCCGGTGGTGGCGCGGCGGCCGGCTGCTGCCGCGGGATCCGCCGGCCTTCCGGGTCGGCGGTCGGCGGCCGGCGGAACGCCCGGCGGCGCAGCACCCGGCGCGGCTTCTTGAGCTGTTCCTTGAGCCGTTCCTGGTTGGCGGCCGCGAGGATGTCGCGCTGGAACCGGGCGGCCTGCATCCGCTGCGCGAGCAACCGCTGGTCGCGGGCGAGCTTGATGTCCTGACGGCGGATCTCGGCGATCTCGCTCTCGATGCGCGCCACCTCGTCGGCCCATCTGCCCTGCTCAGCATTGCAGTAAGGGCACCGGGGCGCGGGATCGATCTCCCGGCCGCAGGAGGGACACGGATACCTTTCCATCGCACCTCTCCGCGGCAGGACAGTGACGCCTATACCGAAGCATGCCCATACCGGACGTCGATTGAACAGTCCCTTTGGGCGTGTCCGGACGCGACACCCGAAATCGGTGACGTCCCTCCAATGTGAAAGGGCGCTCCCGGGGTGCGAAACCCCAGGAGCGCCCTTCGCAGAAACGGACGGGCTACGGGCGACCCATGCCCCGGTAGACCCAGCCGGCCTGGCTCCACAGCACCGGGTCGAGGCAGTTGCGGCCGTCGATGACCTTCTTGCCCGCCACCAGCTCGCCGAGCGCGACCGGGTCGGCGTTGCGGAAGTCGGCCCACTCGGTCAGCACGCAGACCAGGTCGGCGTCGCGGACGGCGTCGTTGAGGCTCGGCTCGTACGTCAGGTCCGGCGCGGCCTTCTTGGCATTGTCCATGCCCTCCGGGTCGTAGACCCGCACGTCGGCGCCGGCCTTGAGGAGCAGGCCCGCGACCGCGAGCGACGGCGCGTCGCGGATGTCGTCGGAGTTGGGCTTGAAGGTCGCGCCGAGCACCGCGATCCGGGCGCCGGACAGGTCGGGGCCGGCCGGGCCCGAGCGCCGGCCGAGCAGCTCGGCGGCCAGGTTGAGCACGCGGGTGCGGCGCCGCAGGTTGATCAGGTCCACCTCGTGCAGGAACCGCAGCGCCTCGCCGGCACCCAGCTCCTGGGCCCGGGCCTGGAACGCGCGGATGTCCTTGGGCAGGCAGCCACCGCCGAAGCCGACACCGGCCTGCAGGAACCGGTTGCCGATCCGCGGGTCGTAGCCGATCGCGCGGGCGAGCTGGGTGACGTCGCCGCCGGCGACCTCGCAGACCTCGGCCATCGCGTTGATGAACGAGATCTTGGTCGCCAGGAACGCGTTGGCGGCGACCTTGACCAGCTCGGCGGTGTTGTAGTCGGTGATGACCAGCGGGACCTCGCGGTCCTCGGTCGCGGCGAGGTCGAAGACGCCCTTGTGCGCCGCGTAGAGCAGGCCGTTGGACCAGTCGCTCTTCACGCCGACGACGATCCGGTTGGGGCGCAGCACGTCTTCGACGGCGAAGCCCTCCTGGAGGAACTCCGGGCTCCACGCGACCTCGACCGCCAGCTCGGGCGCGACGTGCTTGCCGACGAGCTGCTCTATCCACTCGGCGGTGCCGACCGGGACGGTCGACTTGCCGACGATGAGGGCCTTTCGCGTGAGGTGCTGGGCGAGGTTGACGACGGCGCTCTCGACATAGGTGAGGTCGGCGCCCATGCCGTCGGCCCGCTGCGGTGTGCCGACGCAGATGAAGTGCACGTCGCCGAACTCGGCCGCTTCCTGGTAGTCCGTGGAGAAGCGGAGCCGGCCGGCGGCGAGGTTGCGGCGCAGCAGCTCGTCGAGGCCCGGCTCGTGGAACGGGACGACGCCGGAGGCCAGGCCCGCGATCTTCTGCTCGTCGACGTCGACGCCGAGCACCTCGTAACCCAGTTCGGCATAACAGATGGCGTACGTCGCACCCAGGTAACCGGTGCCGAGGAAGGTCAGCCGCGGGCGCGCGGCTCCGGACGGGGGCGTCACCGCCGCGATCGCCGGCATGGGCTGGGTGTTCGGGTACGGGATCGTCACGCCTTGGTTCTCCGCTCGCACTCGGCGGCGCAACTGTGCGCCACGTCGGTTGTCGGGGCTGTCCGCGCCCGCTTGTTCTGTTCTCTCCCGCCGCCGGCGGCGGACTCGCCTGCCGCAGGCGAGGATAGTGCGTGAGCCTACCCACCGTGCGCATCAGGCCACGGTTACCGGCCGGTATCCTCTGCTGTGGGCCGAGTTTGACGCACGCCCGTCGCACGCTACCGGTGGTCGATCACCGCCGGCCAGGGAAGGGCCGCAACTATGACAGACCATTCGTTCGACGTTTACCAAATACCCGAGGAGCACGCGACCATCCGCGCAGCTGTGCGCGAGGTCTGCGACGCGAAGGTGGCGCCGAACGCGGCGCACGCGGACGAAACGGGCGAGTTCCCCAAGGCGTCGTACGAGGCGTTGCGCGCGGCCGACTTCCACGCGCCGCACATCCCGGTCGAGTACGGCGGTGCCGGTGCCGACGCCCTGGCCACCGCGATCGTGATCGAGGAGGTGGCCCGCGCCTGCGCGGCGTCGTCGCTGATCCCGGCCGTCAACAAGCTGGGCACGATGCCGTTGCTGCTGGCCGGCTCCGACGCGGTCAAGGCGGAGTTCCTGCCGCCGGTCGCGCGCGGTGAGGCGATGTTCTCGTACTGCCTGTCCGAGCCCGAGGCGGGCAGCGATGCCGCGTCCATGACGACCCGGGCGGAACGGGCACCGTCCGGGGACGGCTGGGTGCTCAACGGGGTCAAGCGCTGGATCACCAACGCGGGCGTGTCGGAGTTCTACACGGTCTTCGCGGTCACCGACCCGGGCGCGCGGTCGCGCGGCATCTCGGCGTTCGTGGTGTCCAAGTCGGATGCGGGCGTGTCCTTCGGTGCGCCGGAGAAGAAGCTGGGCATCAAGGGCTCGCCGACCCGCGAGGTTTACTTCGACAATGCGCATATTCCGGATTCGCGGATTATCGGCGAGCCGGGCACCGGGTTCGCGACCGCGATGCGCACCCTCGACCACACCCGGGTGACCATCGCCGCACAGGCGGTAGGCATCGCCTCGGGGGCGCTCGACTACGCGCTGGGTTACGTCAAGGAGCGGCACCAGTTCGGCAAGCCGATCGCCGACTTCCAGGGCGTGCAGTTCATGCTCGCCGACATGGGCATGAAGCTGACTGCGGCGCGCGAGCTGACCTACGCGGCGGCGGGGCGGTCCGAGCGGCTCGACGCCGACCTGACCTACTTCGGCGCGGCGGCGAAGTGCTTCGCCTCCGACGCGGCAATGGAGATCACCACGGACGCGGTGCAGCTGCTCGGCGGGTACGGCTACACGCGCGACTACCCGCTCGAGCGGATGATGCGGGACGCCAAGATCACGCAGATCTACGAGGGTACGAACCAGGTACAGCGCATCGTGATGGCCCGCCAGCTGCTGTCCGGGGTCGCGTAGCGGGCCTGGCCTCAGAGCCGGCGCGTCGCGTCGGGGTCGGTCGGTTCGGCGGTCGGCGTGGCGTGACCCGGCGGCGGGTAGGCCGTCGGCGGTGGTGGGGTGCCGCGCAACGATCGCGTGTTGTCCTCGTCGCCGTCGTCGCCGGTCCTTTCGTCCGCCGCCCGCACCACGGTGGTGTCGTCGTCCCGGTCGGCCCTCGCCGGCGGCGTCAGCCGCGTCGTCTTCTCTTCCGACCCCGACCCCGACCCCGACGCCGATCCGGACTCCGTGTCGGCCGGTCGTGGCGGTGTGGTCTGCCCGTCCGCCTCCGCCTCCGCCTCCGCCTCCGCCTCCGCCCCTGACCCGGCGTCGGCCGTTCGCAGCAGCGTCGTCCGGTCGTCGTCGTCCGATCCGGACCGCGCGTCCGCCGTCCGAAGCTGTGTCGTCCGGTCGTCGTCGTCCGATCCGGACCGCGCGTCCGCCGTCCGAAGCTGCGTCGTCCGGTCGTCGTCCTCGGCGGGCGCGTTGACCACCGTCGCCTCGTCGCCGTTCGCCCGCGAGCCCACCGCGCCTGCTTCGCCGGCCGCCGCCGTGCTCGGCCCCAGCCGCGTCGTCTCGTCGGTGTCCGGCGGGACGATCCTGGTGGTCTCGTCGGTCGCCGGCTGGACCGGCCCGATCCGGGTCGTGGCGTCGGCGGCGTCGGGTGCGTCGTCGGCACCGGGCTGGCGCGGCACGTGCGGGGTGAACCGCGGCGGCGGCGGTGGCGGCAGGCGCTCGCCGCCCCGCACCGGTGGCGGCCCGCTGCGCGGCGGAGGCGGCAACGCCGGCGGCCCGGAGGCGGGCGCGGTCGGGCTGCCACTCGTCGGCGGGGGCCAGGTGAGCGGCGGCGGCATCGCCGGCGGCCCGGAGGCGGAGGCGGCCGGGACGCCACTCGTCGGCAGCGGCCCGCCACGCGGCGGGGGCGGCATCGCCGGCGGCCCCGAAGTGGGCGCCGCGGCGGCCGGCACGCCGCTCGTCGGCGCGGGCGCACCGGAAGCGGGAGCGACCGGCGAACCGAAGCCCTGGCCGTAGATCACCCCGGTCGAGTAGGGCCCGGCCGGCGACCCCGGCTCGGCGGCGAACGCCGGCGAGGTCGGATAAGGCGGCGGCTGGTAGGGCGGTGGCGGCGGCGCCACGGCCGCCCCGGGATAGATCGGCGGCGCCGGCGTCGCGCGCTGCCGCCAGCGCCGCGGGCTGGTCACCGTGAGCAACAGCAGCGTGCCGACCACGGGCCCGATCGCCACGGCCGGGTTGACCAGCCCGGCGGGCCGGCCGAACACGGACACCCGGAACAGCTCCTGGAACGTCTCCGGGCTCTGCGAGATCCACACGCTGGTCACGATGAACGCGAGCCCGGCGACCGCCGGCCCGACCGGCGAGAGGCGGGTCAGCACGAGCAGGGTGAGCAGCACTCCGGCCGCCGCGAGCGCGGCGAAGCCGCCGGCCAGGCGCAGGTCGAACTGACCCGTGCCGACGGTGACCTCGTTCATCCCGTACCCGGACAGCGCCCAGACGGCCGGCGCGACAACCAGCGCCAGGACCAGCGACCAGAGATGACGCATCGCGCCTCCCGACAGGGCTTAGGTCAGCGCACCGTACCCCGCGGCGGCAACGAACTCTGTCGCCTATTCGGCCTTAGCGTCCGGCCGGTAGGGCGCCGGCGGCGACGCCCAGGGTGACCCGCCGGCGGTCGGCGTACCCCCGCCGAACGGTTGGGTTCGCGGCGCCGGCACGTCGGCCGGCGGGTAGGCCAGCGACGGCGGCTTGGTGTCCGGGTCCGTCGGGAGGCCGTTGAACAGGTCCGGGTCGGTGTCGTCCACACCGGAACCGCCCGCGCCGGCCGGCGCGGCGACCGGCCAGCGCCGCCAGCGCTGCAGGCTGAACGCGGCCATCACGAGCAGCAGGCCGAGGAAGAACAGCGTGCCGTTGTCGAGCACCAGGCGCAGCGGCAGCGGGTCGCCGAACAGCCGCCAGCCGCCCGGCACCGCCGAGCGCACCCGCAGCGGCGCGATGAACATGCCGACGTACGGCGCCATCAGCAGCACCCCCGCGACCAGCGGGCCGAGGGGCGACCAGCGCAGCGTGGCGAGCACGCCGATGCCGATGCCGGCGGCCGCGAGGTAGACCGCGGGCTCGATCAGCCGGGCGGTGTTGAACGTCGACGTCTCGGCCCAGGTCGTGATCGTCGAGTTCGATCCGTCCTGGCCGAGCGCGAGCAGGATCCAGACCACGGGCGCGGCCACGATGCCGGCGAGCAGGCTCCACAGATGACGCACGCGAGCACCGTACCGGAGCGGCTGTGACCCGTGAATGTGTGCGTGGGACCCACATGCTCACGTGCCCTGATAGGGGAGGATGGCCGGATGAGCAACGAGGTGCTGTGGACGCCGCCGTCCGACGTACGCGAGACCAGCCGCATCGGCCACTACCTGGGGTGGCTCGAGCGGGAGCGCGGTCTGGCCTTCGCCGACTTCGAGGCGCTGCGGCAGTGGTCGGTGCGCGACCTCCCCGCCTTCTGGGGCTCGATCTGGGACTACTTCGAGGTGGTCAGCCACACCCCGCCGACCGCCACGCTCACCGACCGGCAGATGCCGGGCACGCGCTGGTTCCCGGGCGCGACGCTCAACTACGCCGAGAACGTGCTCCGGATGCCTGGCCGGGCCGGCACCGACCCCGCGGTGATCGCGCACGGCCAGACCCGCGCGCCACAGACCCTGACCAAGGACGAACTGCGCGACGCGGTACGCCGCTGCGCGGCCGGCCTGCGTCGGCTCGGGGTCGGTTCGGGCGACCGGGTCGCGGCCTATGCCCCGAACATCCCGGAGACGTACGTCCTGATGCTGGCGACGGCCAGCCTCGGCGCGATCTTCTCCTCGTGCGCGCCCGAGTTCGGCACCCGCAGCGTCTGCGACCGCTGGCAGCAGATCGAGCCGAAGGTGCTGGTCACGGTCGACGGCTACCAGTACGGCGACAAGCCGGTCGACCGCCGCACCGAGGTGGCCGCGATCAGGGCGGCGCTGCCCTCGGTCGAGCACGTCGTGATGATCGACTACCTCGGCACCGGCGACTCGGGGTGGGACGCCCTGACCGCGCCGACCGACGAGCCGCTGACCTTCGCGGCCGTGCCGTTCGACCACCCGCTCTACGTGCTCTACTCGTCGGGCACCACCGGCCTGCCGAAGCCGATCGTGCACGGGCACGGCGGCATCCTGCTCGAGCACCTCAAGATGCTGGCGCTGCACCACGACCTCGGCCCGGCGGACCGGTTCTTCTGGTTCACCACCACCGGCTGGATGATGTGGAACTTCCTGGTCTCCGGTCCGGCGGTGGGCGCGACGATCGTGCTGTTCGACGGCAACCCGGGCGCGCCGAGCCTCGACACGCTGTGGGCGCTGGCGGAAGACACCCGGATGACCTATTTCGGCACGTCCGCGCCGTTCCTGCTCGCCTGCCGGAAGTCGGGGCTGGTCCCGCGCGCGGACCACGACCTGAGCACCCTGCGCGGGCTCGGCTCGACGGGCGCGCCATTGCCGCCCGAGGGCTTCGAGTGGGTGTACGCGGCCGTCAGCGACACCCTGCAGCTCCAGTCGCTGTCCGGTGGCACCGACGTGTGCACGGGCTTCGTCGGCGGGGTGCGGTTGCTCCCGGTGCGCTCGGGTGAGATCGCCTGCCGGGCGCTGGGTGCCGCCGTCGAGGCGTACGGGCCGGACGGCACGCCCGTGCTCGACCAGCTCGGCGAGCTGGTGATCACGGAGCCGATGCCGAGCATGCCGGTCGGCTTCTGGAACGACCCCGACGGCAGCCGCTACCGGGAGGCGTACTTCGACGTCTACCCGGGTGTCTGGCGGCACGGCGACTGGATCACGATCAACAAGCACGGCGGCTGCGTGATCACCGGCCGCTCCGACGCCACCCTCAACCGGGGCGGGGTGCGGCTCGGCACGGCCGAGTTCTACTCGGTGGTCGAAGGGCTCCCGGAGATCGCCGACTCGCTGGTCGTACACCTGGAGGACAACGAAGGCGGCGCCGGCGAGCTGCTGCTGTTCGTGGTCACCACCGACGGCCGCGACCTCGACGGCGACCTGACGGCCAAGATCGCCAAGGAGCTGCGCACCGCGTTGTCACCGCGGCACGTGCCCGACTCGGTCTACCGGGTGCCCGGCGTGCCGCGCACGCTGTCCGGCAAGAAGCTCGAGGTGCCGGTCAAGAAGATCCTCACCGGAGCGCCGGTCGAGGCGGCGGCGGCCAAGGGCGCCCTGGCCAACCCCGAGTCGCTGGCCGCGTTCGAGAAGCTGGCCCGGGAAGGGGTCAGCTGAGGTCGCGGGTGACCTGCTCGCTCGCGATCCGGGCGGCCACTTTCGCCCGATCGAGGTTGCCGCAGAGCACGATGCTGGCGCCGGCGCCCAACGGCGCGAGCAACCAGTCCGCCGGGTCCGGGTGACGCGCGGTGTCGATCAGCACCCGGTCACCTGGCTTGAGCCCGAACGGATCGGCCGGGTGTGCGTTCACGGCGCCACGGGGGTACGCGGGGAAGGCGTCACCGAACGCACGGACCGCGACCGTGTAGTCCTGCCAGCCGGCCGGCACCTCGCGCATCGGCAGCGCGAACGGGTGGAGGTTGAGCGCGAACCGGTCGCCGGCGGACCAGTTGTCCGCCTCGGCGATCCGGGCCTCGGCGGCGAACAGCACGTCCACCGGCCCCGGCGTGTCGGCCACCTCGACGCCGGCCGCCCAGCAGCCCAGCAGCACCGCGGCGGTCTGCCAGTGCGGAGGCAGCAGCACGCCGGCGCGGTCGCCGTCGCCCAGCCCGGAGCCGTCGACCAGCAGGTTGGCCGTCTTCTCGACCCAGTTGTCGAGCGTGGCGCCGGACAGCTCGGTACGCTCGCCCGTCGCGTCGTCGTACCAGGTCAAAAGGGGTCTTGTCGGATCCCGTCGGATTGCCGCCGCGAACATCCGGGCGATTTCGCCCGCGTCTAGCTCGACCATCGCTCGCACCTTACCGGTCAGCCATCGATCGTTTGCCGTCTCGTGACAGTGTCTCCGGCTCCGACCCGTCGGTGGCTCAGCGTAGGCTTGAGGCCATAGTGGCCTGGCACACACCGCACCCTTGAGGAGCCCGCACCGTGACTTCCGGTCCGCCCCGCGTACTCGTCGACGCCACCAGCGTCCCCGCCGACCGCGGCGGTGTGGGCCGCTACGTCGACGGGTTGCTAGGCGCGCTCGGCAAGGTGATCGGCTCGGAGGTCGAGCTCGCGGTGGTCGGCCTGCGGACCGACGCGGAGCGTTACAGCCGGATGCTGCCCGCCGCCGAGGTGGTCGCGGCACCGGCCGCAGTCGCCCACCGGCCGGCCCGCCTCGCCTGGGAGCAGACCGGCCTGCCGCTGCTCGCCCAGCAGGTCGGCGCCGACGTGCTGCACTCGCCCTTCTACACCTGCCCGCTGCGGGCCGGCTGCCCCGTGACGGTGACGGTCCACGACGCCACGTTCTTCACCGAGCCGGAGCATTACGACAAATCCCGTCGCACGTTCTTCCGCAGCGCGATCAAGACCTCCCTGCGCCGCGCCCACCGGGTGATCGTGCCGAGCAAGGCCACCCGCGACGAGCTGATCCGCCTGCTCGACGCCGACCCGACCCGGGTCGACGTGGCCTATCACGGCGTCGATCCGACCGCGTTCCACCCGCCGACCGCCGACGAGAAGGCCCGGGTCGCCGCCCGGCTGGGTCTGGCCGGCACCAACTACGTGGCGTTCCTCGGTGCCAAGGAGCCCCGCAAGAACGTCCCGAGCCTGATCCGCGGCTGGGTCAAGGCGGTGCACGACCGGCCCAACCCGCCCGCGCTGGTGATCGCCGGCGGGCAGGGCCACGACGACGACATCGACCGCGCGGTCGCCGAGGTGCCCGGCCACCTGCGGCTGCTCCGGCCGGGCTACCTGCGCTACGCCGACCTGCCCGGGTTCCTCGGTGGCGCGCTCGTCGCCGCGTACCCCTCCTTCGGTGAAGGTTTCGGCCTGCCGATCCTCGAGGCGATGGCCTGCGCGGTGCCGGTGCTGACCACGCCGCGGCTCTCGCTGCCCGAGGTCGGTGGCGACGCTGTGGCGTACACCAGCGAAGATCCTGACCAGATCGCCGTCGACCTGGCGGCGCTGCTCGACGACGAGGCGCGGCGGGTGGTGCTGGCCAAGGCCGGCGTCGACCGGGCCAAGGAGTTCACCTGGGAGTCCAGCGCCGAGGTGCACATCGCTGCTTGGCAGCGGGCCCGAGGCTAGGAGCGGTGGTTGAGGCAGTCCGGCATGATGGCCCGATGCACGCCGTGATCCTGGCCGGCGGCAGCGGCACGCGACTGTGGCCGTTGTCCCGCCACCACCAGCCGAAGTTCCTCCATCTGCTCTCCGGCACCCCGATGTCGCTGCTGCAGGCGACGGCGGAGCGGGTGCTGCCGTTGGCCGGACCGGAAGGGACGATGGTGGTGACGGGCGCCGCGCACGCCGCGGCGGTCGCCCGGCAGCTCACCGCGCTGCCCGAGGAGAACATCCTGGTCGAGCCGTCGGCCCGCGACTCGTGCGCCGCGATCGGCCTGGCGGCCGCGCTGATCGCCCGGCGCGACCCGCAAGCGATCATGGGCGCGTTCGCGGCCGATCACCTGATCACCGACCCTGGCCGGTTCGTCTCGGTGGTGCGGGACGCGGTGGCCGGCGCGCAGCGCGGGCTGCTGATGACCATCGGGATCACGCCGACCCGCCCGGAGACGGGCTACGGCTACCTGCGCTGCGGTGACGAGGTCGGCCCGGGACCGGTGCGGATGGTCGAGGCGTTCGCCGAGAAGCCGGCGTACGAGCTGGCCAAGCAGTACGTCGAGGACGGCGACCACCTGTGGAACGCCGGCATGTTCGTGTGGCGGGTCGACGCGTTCCTCGCCGAGCTGGCCCGCCAGCAGCCGAGCATGCACGAGGGCCTGTGCCGGGTCGCCGCGGCCTGGGACGAGCCCGACGGCGACGAGGTGCTCGCCGAGGTCTGGCCGACGCTGACCAAGATCTCGGTCGACTACGCGGTGATGGAGGGCGCGGCCGCGGCCGGCCGGGTCGGCACCGTGCCGGGCGACTTCGGCTGGACCGACGTCGGCGACTTCCAGACGCTGGGCGATGTGCTCCCCGGCGACGCGCGCGGCAACGTGGTGCTCGGCGGCGACGCCGACGAGAAGCCCGGCGTGCTGCTGCGCGATGCCGACCGGCTGGTCGTCGTGCCGCACTCGGGTCGCCTGGTCGCCGCGCTCGGCGTCGAGAACCTGGTGATCGTGGACACGCCCGACGTGGTGCTCGTGTGCGCCCGCGAGCGCTCCCAGGACGTGAAGAAGCTGGTCGACGAGCTGAAAGCCCGCGGCGACGAAGGTTTCTGCTGATTCGCATCTGATCTTTAGGCTGAACACATGACCGCGCCGCTGCGCCATGTGGAGTTGACCGTCGCCGGCAACGAGGCGAGTGACCTGCTGCCCGTGCTCTCGCCCGCCCTGCTGGAGGCACACGGCGCCCGGCGTGGCCTGTGGACCGTGCTCGACGAAGGCCCGGTGGAAGCGTGCGTCGCCCTGCTGGTGCAGGGCCACGACGGGAGCTGGGCCGCGCACCACCAGGGCTTCGACGCCGGTCGCGAGGCCGGCCGCACGGAGGACGGCGAGGCGCTGGCCCACCGCGACGGCTGGGTCTACGTGATCGGCTCCCACTTCGGCTCGAAGGGCGGCCCGCTGCGGCCCAAGCGGGCGTTCTTCGCGCGGTTCCGCGAGGCCGACGCCGCCCGCGGGGTGGTGCGGCTGCACGTGGTGCGCAACCAGTTCCGGCTGCACCGGGCGATCAACGACGCCCTGGTGGCGGCGGACATCAGCCCGCTGCCCCCGGGTGAGCGGGTGCACCAGCGGTTCATCCGCGAGACGCAGATCCGCGGGGCGGCGAAGGCGAAGAGCTGGGTCGACCGCCTGGTCATCGGCGATCTGCCGGTCAACGTGGAGGCCGCAGCGTTCACCCCCGCCGGCACGCTGCTGCTGGGGCTCCGGTTCCCGGTCACCCAGGACGGTGAACCGATCCTCGTGGAGATCTCCGGCGTCGAAGGGATGTTCGACTCGGACCCGCGTAGCTGGCCCGCGGTCGTCCGGGCGTACGCGCTGACCGGGGTGACCCCGCCCGGTGCGCTGACGGGGTTCCGCGCGCTGACCGCGACCGACACGGGGTTCGAGGCGGTGGTGGGGTCGATCGACGCGCTGGGCAAGGGCTCGGTGCTGCTCGACGACCACCCGGCCGGCGGCGACATCACCTGCACCCATGTGCGGTTCAGCCTGGGCACGGGGACGCGGGTCGACGGGTCCGTCGTGGACGACCTGGCACCGTTCCACAACGTGGAGGGGCTCGCGGTGGTGGACGGCGAGCGCATTTACGTGACGGACGAGGACCACCGCATCGCCCTGTGGCACGACTGACCTACTCGAGCATCGCCCTTCCGAGGGGCGTCAGGGTGTGCACCATCGTGTTGCCGTCGCGGCGGCTGGCGAGCAGTCCCGCGTTGCGGAGCACGGCCGCGTGCTGGCTCGCGGCGGCCGGCGAGATGGCGAGCCGGTGGGCGATCTCGCTCGTGGAGCAGCCACCGTCGACGACTTCGAGGACCCGCGCCCGGGTGCGGCCGAGCAATGCGGCCAGGGCGTGGTGCCGGCCGGGCTCGGGCGGCTGGTCGAGCCCGCCGAGCCGGTCGACCGGGTAGACCAGCACCGGCGGGAGGTCGGGGTCGACCAGAGTGACGGGGGTGCGCGCACAGAAGAACGAGGGCACCAGCAGCAGCCCGCGGCCGTCGAGGTAGAGGTCGCGGCTGACCGGATAGTGCCGTACCTCCAGAATCTGCCCGTCCCACCGCATCGCGGGTCGCAGGCTGGCCAGCAGCCCCTCGGCGCCGTCGGCCAGCATGGCCCGCCCGCGCTGCCCACGATCGGCCTCGACGGCGCTCTCGATCCGGTTCCAGTAGGGAACGATCGCCAGCTCCCGGTAGCTCGCCATCGAGCCGGTGAGCCGATGCAGCGCGTCGGTGTCACCGCGGGCGAGCGCGGACACGCTCGGCGGCAGCCGGTTGTCGGCGGCCAGGAGGGTCAGGTCGCGCCGCAGGTTGGCGGCGGGCGTGGACCGGATGGCGTCGAACGCGGGCACCAGCCCGGCGCGGCTGTCGAACGGGGTGAGGAAGTCGGGGAAGTAGCCCTGGGGCGGGTTGAGCGCGAAGAGCAGCCGCACGCTGTCGGCGTCCGGGTTGACGCGCAGGCCGGCCGCCACATCACGCCGCCAACCGGCCAGCAGCGGGTCGCGCTCAGGCCGCCGGGCCTGGAAGAGATGAAGGCTGAGAATGAGCTCCCACACAGGATCCGCCCCGGGCGCGACCCGCGTGCGCGTGACGTCGTCAGGGGTGAAGTGGATCCGCAGCACGGTCTCGTGGACTCCGCTCGGGGGTGGGCGGGTTTCCGTGGCCAACAGCGTACCGCTGACCAGCATGTTTCAGCGGTGCCTGAAAGTTCTCGCGCTCCGGGTGCGCGTTCGCCATGCTCGTGTTAACGCCCACATCCGCGGGGCGGCATCGCCGTCCGGCCGGCCACCAACGAGGGTTCGCGACTTACGTGTCGTGGAGGTGCCGGCCGGACGAGCCCGCGCGTAGACCTTCCTCCCCAGGTCCGCGCCTGCGGCACCACCCGTCGCGACGTGGGGGGCGCGGCGGGTGGCGCCACAACTTTTCGACGCGATCGCGGTCACCATCGAAAGCAGGCGGATACGCCGCGGGGGCGGCGGGCCGGCTCGATGCCGGACCTGCCGCCCCCGCGAGGCGTATTTCGTCAGCGAACGTCGGGCCGCGTCGGCTCATCGCCCGGCGCGGCCGGCGGCGGCTGGGAGCCGGCGGTCGGCTGCTGGCTGGCCGGGTTGATCACCTGGGTCCGCTCGCCCTCGGCCGTGGGGATCGGTGCCGTGGGGGAGTCGACCCCGGTGGCCGCGGCCGGTGCCGGCGCAGCCGGTGGTGCGGTGATCGTCTGGGTGGCCTGCGGCGATCCGGCGGCGCCGGGGACCGGCGGCCAGGTTGCGGGCTCGGCGGACGCCGTCGGGCTGCCGGGCGGCACCGCGTCGGTCTGGCCGGGCGTGGCACCCGGGGCCGCCGGGGGCTGACCACCGGGGGCGGCGGGGCCACCGAGGCCCGGCGCGGCGCCCGGGTAGGCGGGCGGCGGCGGGTAGCCGGGCTGGCCGTACGCGTTCGGTGCGCCGTACCCAGGCTGACCGGGTTGTCCCTGGCCCTGGCCCTGCGGACCGGGACCGGCCGGCGGGTAGCCCGTCGGCGCGCCGTAGACGCCGGGCTGCGGCTTCGGGCGCGGCACGTAGTAGAGGGTCCGCCAGACCTTGTAGATCAGGAAGCCGGCCGCCGCGAAGATGCCGGTGTAGGCGATCCGGACCAGCAGGCCCGTGAACGCGGCGCGGATCTCGCCGTCGACCAGCGAGCCGAACAGCCACGCCAGCAGGGCGATCACGCCGAACACGGCGGAGACCGCGTACTCGGCCAGCGCCACCTGCGTGACCAGCTTCGCCCGGGGCACCGGCGGCTTCAGGTGTGTGGCCAAGAGCACGGCCAGCAGCGGCAGGACGATCGCCTCGATGCCGACGAAGTCGAAGAAGCTTCCGCCGGCCCGGCTGGAGAAACCGACATTCGCCGAATACGGCACGAGCAGATCGATGAGCCCCACGAACAGAAGGACGGCGTTGGCGCCGACGAGGACCAGCGCGATCAGCTCGCGCCAGGGTTTGGTGATCTGATTTGCCGAGGTCTGTTCGTTCGACCCGGCCTCGGGTTGGGTGGTCACGGCTCCCCCTGGGGCGATGACGGAAGATGGCTTTCGTGAGCGTAGTCGCCCGGACGCCGGGAATCCGGCAGTGTAGGTAAGGATTGCGGGATGCACATCGTCGTTTTGGCTGGTGGTATCGGCGGAGCGCGCTTTCTGACCGGCGTTCGGGCCTATGCCCGGGCCACCGGCGCCGAGGTGACGGCGGTGGTCAACGTCGGCGATGACGTGACCATGCATGGCCTCCGGATTTGTCCGGACCTCGACAGCGTCATGTATACCCTGGGTGGCGCCGCGGACCCAGAACGCGGTTGGGGTCGCGTCGGCGAGACCTGGGCGGTCAAGAACGAACTCGCAGCGTACGGCGCCGAGCCAAGCTGGTTCGGCCTGGGCGACAAGGACATCGCCACCCATCTCGTCCGCAGCCAGATGCTCAACGCCGGTTACCCACTGTCAGCGGTGACCGAGGCGCTGTGCCAGCGCTGGGAACCCGGTGTGCGTTTGCTGCCAGCCACCGACGACCGCTTCGAGACGCACGTGGTGGTCGACCTCGACGGCGAGAAGGCCATCCATTTCCAGGAATGGTGGGTACGCCACCGCGGCGACGTGCCGACCCGCCGTTTCGTGTTCGTCGGCGCGGACACGGCGAAGCCGGCCGCCGGCGTGCTGGAGGCGCTCGCCACCGCCGACGTTGTGCTGGTCGCGCCGAGCAACCCGGTCGTCAGCATCGGCCCGATCCTGGCCGTGCCGGGCCTGCGCGAGGCACTGTCGGGCGGCACCGCACCCGTGGTCGGCGTGTCGCCGATCATCGGCGGCAGCCCGGTCCGCGGCATGGCCGACAAGTGCCTGTCCGTCCTCGGCGTGCCGTGCACGGCGGCCGCGGTCGGCGGCATGTACGGCGCCCGCGGCACGACCGGAATCCTCGACGGCTGGCTCGTCGACAGCACTGACGCGGGCGCGGAGGTGCCGGGCGTCACGGTCCGGGCCGTGCCGCTCTGGATGACCGACGAGCAGGCGACGACCGAGATGGTCCGCGCCGCCGTCGACCTGGTTCGATGAGGGCGACGTGGTCCGTTGTGACGCGGCCGCGTCACGACCTGTGCGGATCTGGATCGGCCCGGCGGCGGGCGGCGGGGGAGTGGGCATGCGGCTAGAGGTGCTGCCGGTCGAGGGCATCGGCGACGTACGCCCCGGCGACGACCTCGCCGCGGCGATCACCACCGCCGCACCGTGGCTGCGGGACGGTGACGTGCTCGTGGTGACGAGCAAGATCGTGTCGAAGGCGGAGGGCAGCCTGGTCGACGTACCGGTCGACGGCGACGAGCGCACCGCGGCCCGCGAGGAGGTGCTCCGCGCGGAGACGGCCCGCCCCGTGGCCCGCCGCGGCCAGACCCGCATCGTGCAGACCCACCACGGCTTCGTGATGGCCTCCGCGGGCATCGACGCGTCGAACGTCGACCGCGCCCACCTGGTGCTGCTGCCCAAGGACCCGGACGCCTCGGCCCGCGCGCTCCGCACCACGCTGCGCGAGCGACACGGCCTCGACGTGGCCGTCGTGATCTCGGACACGATGGGCCGCCCGTGGCGCAACGGCCTCACCGACGTGGCCCTCGGCGCCGCCGGCGTCCCGGCCATCCGCGACCACCGCGGCGAGGTCGACCCGTACGGCAACGAGCTCTCCATCACCCAGATGGCCGTGATCGACGAGCTGGCCGCCGCCGGCGAGCTGGTCAAGGGCAAGTGCGCCCAGGTGCCGGTGGCCGTGGTGCGCGGTTACCTGGACACCCCCCTTCCCATCGCCGACGGCGCGGGCGCCACCACGCTGGTCCGCGGCGCCGACCAGGATCTCTTCTCCCTCGGCACGGCCGAGGCCCGCGCCGAGGGACTCCGCGCCGCCGCCCGCCTGACCGACGGCGACCGCCCTCCCTTCCCCGCGCTCGACGAACCCGACGTCGCGAAGGCGGTAGCCCGCGCGCTCGCCACCATCGCTCCGGGTTCCGGGACGAGGTTCGACATCGACCCGCACTCGGCCGCCGCGGCGCCCACTCGCTACCTGATCGTCGGCCGTCCGGCGAACCCCACGAGCGCTGCCGCGCTCGTGTCACTGGGCGTGGACGTGCAGCGCCTTCGTGCCGCGCTGGCCGCGGAAGGGCTCGGCTCCACGATGGAGACCATCGAGGACGGTGGCTATGGACCGCGCGTCGTGGTCATGGTCGGTTGAGGCGACGGCTCTCGTCTGGGGCTGTGTTCGCTCATACCCGTTCGTACCGGCCTGGGGTCGCGGGGTTCACCCTTCGTCCAAGATTCTTGGCGGGTGACCGCCGCCACGGAACGTGTCGTAGGTAGCGCCTACTCTTCAACGGTGGCTGATCTGATCCCGACCTCGCCCCCGCCGCCCACCGCGGCGAGCATCCGGCGGGCGCTCGCGCGCGCCGCCGACGGGAAAGCGCTCGACCAGGGCGAGGCCGCCGATCTGATGGCCGCCCGCGGCGACGCGCTCGACGAGCTGCTACGCATCGCCGCCGGCATCCGCGACGCGGGTCTGCGTGACGCCGGCCGGCCGGGCGTCGTGACGTACTCCCGCAAGGTCTTCATTCCGTTGACCCGCCTCTGCCGGGACCGTTGTCATTACTGCACCTTCGCGACCGTGCCGCACCGGCTGCCGGCCGCCTTCCTCGACCGCGACGAGGTGGTGGCGATCGCCCGCGAAGGCGCGGCGCAGGGTTGCAAGGAGGCGCTGTTCACGCTCGGCGACCGGCCTGAGGAGCGCTGGCCGGCGGCGCGCGAGTGGCTCGACGCGCGCGGCTACGACTCGACGCTCGACTACGTGCGGGCCAGCGCGATCGCCGTCCTCGAGGAGACCGGCCTCCTACCGCACCTCAACCCGGGCGTGCTGAGCTGGGCCGAGCTGCAGCGGCTCAAGCCGGTCGCGCCGAGCATTGGCATGATGCTGGAGACCACCGCGACCAGGCTGTGGTCCGACAAGAGCGGCCCGCACTTCGGCTCGCCCGACAAGGAGCCCGCGGTCCGCCTCCGGGTGCTCGACGACGCGGGCCGGGTCGGCGTGCCGTTCACCACCGGCATCCTGATCGGCATCGGCGAGAACCTGGTCGAACGCGCCGACTCGCTGTTCGCTATCCGCCGCTCGGCGCGCGAATACGGCCACATCCAGGAAGTCATCATCCAGAACTTCCGGGCCAAGCCGGACACCGCGATGCGCGGCATGCCCGACGCCGAGCTGCTCGACCTCGCGGCCACGATCGCCGTCGGACGCGTCATCCTCGGCCCGGGCGCCCGCATCCAGGCACCACCCAACCTCATCGAGGGCGAATACGACCTCCTCCTGCGCGCCGGCATCGATGACTGGGGCGGCGTCTCGCCGGTGACCCCCGACCACGTCAACCCGGAACGTCCGTGGCCGATGATCGACGAGCTGGCCGCCCGATCGGCCGCGAGCGGCTTCACGCTGCAAGAGCGACTGACGATCTATCCCGAGTACGTGCGGCGCGGCGACCCCTGGCTCGACCCGCGGCTGGCGGGCCACGTGGCGGCGCTGGCCGACCCGGCAACGGGGCTGGCCGCGGAGGGCGTCCTCCCGGTCGGCCGGGCGTGGCAGGAGCCCGACGAGGCGTTCGTGCCGGGCGGCCGCACCGACCTGCACGCGACGATCGACACCACCGGCCGCACGGGCGACCGCCGGGGCGACTTCGACTCCGTCTACGGCGACTGGTCCGAGGTGGCGGACCGCATCGCACCGGAAGCGGTCCAGCTCGGCAGCCGCGGCGCGGGCGCCGGCCTGGCGGCGGCCTCCGGCGCGATCGAGCGCCGGCCGTCCGACGTCCTCGAAGGCCTACGCCTGGCCGCCACCGACCCGGCGGCGCTGCTCGAGGAGCGCCACGAGGCGGCGGCCATGGCGCTGTTCACCGCCGACGGCTCGGCCCTCGACGAGCTGTGCCGGATCGCCGACGACCTCCGCCGCGACACGGTCGGCGACGAGGTGACCTACGTGGTCAACCGCAACATCAACTTCTCCAACGTCTGCTACGTGGGTTGCCGGTTCTGCGCGTTCGCGCAACGAGAGCGCGACGCGGACGCCTACCGACTATCCGTCGACCAGGTGGCCGACCGCGCCGAGGAAGCCTGGGCCGCGGGCGCCACCGAGGTCTGCATGCAGGGCGGCATCGACCCGAAACTGCCGATCACCGCTTACGCCGAGATGGTCCGCGCCATCAAGCAGCGCGTGCCGGGCATGCACGTCCACGCCTTCTCGCCGATGGAGATCGTCACCGGCGCGGCCAAGGCCGGCATGCCGGTCCGCGAATGGCTCGAGACGCTGCGCGACGCGGGCCTCGACACGATCCCGGGCACGGCGGCGGAGATCCTCGACGACGACGTGCGGTGGGTGCTGACCAAGGGCAAACTACCGGCGGCGACGTGGGTCGAGGTGGTCTCGACGGCACACGAGCTGGGCATCCGGTCCAGCTCCACGATGATGTACGGGCACGTCGACCACCCCCGCCAATGGCTGGGCCACTTTCGGGTGCTGGCGTCCGTGCAGGACCGCACAGGAGGCTTCACGGAGTTCGTGGCGCTGCCTTTCGTGCACACGAACGCGCCGATCTACCTCGCGGGCATCGCCCGGCCGGGGCCGACGTGGCGGGAGAACAGGGTCGTGCACGCGATGGCCCGCGTGCTGCTACACGGCCGGATCGCCAACATCCAGTGCTCCTGGGTGAAGCTGGGCGACGAGGGCACGGTCGCCATGCTCAACGGCGGCTGCAACGACCTCGGCGGCACGCTGATGGAGGAGACGATCTCGCGGATGGCGGGCTCGGCCAACGGCTCATCGCGGACGGTGGAGCAACTCAAGGCG
Source organism: Asanoa sp. NPDC050611 (assembly GCF_040654855.1). NCBI lineage: Bacteria > Bacillati > Actinomycetota > Actinomycetes > Micromonosporales > Micromonosporaceae > Asanoa > Asanoa sp. NPDC050611. The sequence continues at coordinate 9,571 of NZ_JBFAIU010000009.1, read as the reverse complement.
ATCGCCGCGGCGGCGGGGCGACCGGCGAAGGAGCGCACGACCGCCTACGGCATGCGGTAGCGAGGCAAGGTGGCGGAGCCGCCCGCGGGTTGCGCGCGGGCTCTGGCGTGGGCCGTCCGAAGGGGCAGCACGACCGCCTCGCCGACGGAGGAGAGGTCGTTGACGTAGCCGGCGTGCGGTGGCGCCGCAACCTCGGCGAGGCGGGGTAGCTGCCCGGCGTGGCCGCGCGAGCTCGGCCGCAGTTCTTTTACCGCAGTGTCGACGAGCAGCGTCACGTTGGGATTCTCGACCGCCATGTGATCCCTGCGGGCGGTCAGAGGTGTGGTGAGGGGCCCGGCGCCGCACCGGATGGCCAGTTTGGACGTTGACCCGAGCGGGGTACAAAGGGCCAACTCCGGCGCAAGATCCACCCTCGCGCGGGACGCTCACGACCGGGGGACTAGCGGAGGGCGGGTGGATCAAGGTACGGCTGTCATGGTTTGATCTGTTATGTGCGGTTGTGGCGGCTGAGCTGGTGGGAAAGTGGTCGATCGAGCGTTACCCGCCTGGGGTCTGGATCGGTAGGGACCCGAAGGACCACGGCGCCATCCCGCGAGTCGTACACGGCGCGCCGGTGAGTGGGCCTATTTATCAGGTTCCGCTTGACGACGCACGCATTACACGCGTGTAATTTCACTGGGGTCGTTCGAACGGGACATGACAAATCGGACCGTACGGGCGAAAATGTCGGGCCTTCCGCGAGGGGGTTACGCCGGCCATGGGCCGGCGTGCGAAAGGAGGCAACGTTATGGATGGTGGCCGTGTCGAGGTCGCCGACCTGCTAGGCAATGCGCCGGAATGGCAGGAGCGAGCACTGTGCTCGCAGACCGACCCGGAAGCGTTCTTCCCGGAAAAGGGTGGTTCGACCCGCGAGGCCAAGCGCATCTGCTCGCGCTGCGACGTGAAGGCGGAGTGCCTGGAATACGCGCTGGGCCACGACGAGCGGTTCGGCATCTGGGGTGGCCTGTCGGAGCGCGAGCGCCGCAAGCTGAAGCGCCGCGTCGTCGCCTGACCCAGCGGGCAACTAACCAAGCTCGCGACCGGCGCGGAGGGGGAACCCGCGCAGTGCGACAAGATCATATCGGGGACCGAGGGCCATCATCGTGCGAACGATGCGGGCCCTCGACCGCATCCAGGGGTGCGCGACGGCATTCAGGGCCGCGGGATCGTGCCAGGGCCGCGACCGCGTTCAGGGCCGCGGGATCGTGCCAGGGCCGCGACCGCGTTCAGGGCCGCGCGACCGCGCCAGGGCCGCGCGACCGCCATCGCCGCCGGCGGGCCGCGTCGTCGAGGTATCGGGCAGCCACCCGGCGCGATCGCGACGTGGAGTTAGGAGCGGCTGAGAGCGGCCGAGACCTGGCACATGGGCGGGGAACCGAGAGCGATCGCCTCGGGGGTGGATGCGGGCCTTCGATCGCATCGACCGCCGACGACCGCGGACCAGGCAAATATCAGTGCACAAGATCCAGCCCACACTCGGGCCGAACGCCGGGAGGCGATGCTCGCCGTCGATCGCATCCAGAGCAGATAAATCGGCGGGCGCCTATCGAGGTCAGCCGACGATCCCGCTCAGCTCAACTCGTCAGGATCCAGCCCCAACAAATTCGCCACTTGCTCGATGATCACGTCGTGGACCAGGTCGGCGAGATCGTCGTGGTCCATCGCGCGGAATTCGAGCGGCCGCCGATAAAGCACGATCCGTGGTGCCATGTCCGCCCGCCCGGGGCGCCCGGGCAACAGCCGGGCCAGGGGCACCTCGCCGTCCTCCAGCACGTCGGTGTCGTACACGTTCAGCTCCGGAGGCACGTCCTCCACCGCGAACTCGACGCCCGCAAGCTCCTTGGCGAACCGGTGCTCCAGGGTCTCGACCGTGTCCAGGACAAGATCATCGAAGATCTCGGCCTTCGTGCGGGCCAGCGGTACGGTCGCAGGAACCAGCCGCCCCCGTAGCCCGCGCCCATGACGGTCGCGGCGCCGCCCGGACGGCGGCCGGCGGTTGGCCGGGCTGGTCATCGCACACCTCCTGCAGAAAAGCAGCCTCAGCCTAGCCCTGCGATCGGCGTGTCGCGGCGGAAGGCGGGGCAACGTCCGGGCGGGGGCGATAACGTGCCGCCGTGAGGTCTCCACGGCGTTGCTCCAGAAACGGCTGCCCCCGGCCGGCTGTCGCCACGCTGACCTACGTTTACCACGAGTCGACGGCCGTGGTCGGCCCCCTCGCCGCCTTCGCCGAACCCCACACGTACGACCTCTGCGAGACCCACGCCCGCTCCCTGACGGCCCCCCGGGGCTGGGAGGTCGTCCGGCACGAGGGCGCGTTCGAACCCCCGCCGCCCACCACCGACGACCTGGTCGCCCTTGCCGACGCGGTCCGCGAGGCCGCCCGCCCCGGCCGCTACGACGACTTCGACGACCTCCCACACGCCGGCCACCAACAAGGCCGCCGCGGCCACCTCCGGGTCATCCCACCCAGCCAGTAGAGCCAAGATCAGTTCCGATCATGATCTTGTCCCGGGTCCGCGGTGGTGCGGACCGTCGCTCCCGCCGGACACCGGGCCGGGCCCCAAGGGGGCCCGTCCCTGCCAGGCCCGCGCCACACAACCAACCCGCCGTCGGTCCCGCCGGACACCGAGCCGGGCCCCAGTGGGCCCGTCCCGGCCGGGCCCGCACCACACCACCAACCTCGCCGGCCACAACGGCGCCGCCGGTGCCGAAGCCGTCGGCTAGGCCCCTGCCGATCGGCCTGTATCCAGGGCGGCGCTCGGTCGACGACCAGCGCGACCCCCGCCCCCGCACCAGACGCCGGCGTAAACGGCGCCGAGTCCCAGGCGACCGCCGTCGCGAGAGGGCGCATCCTGACCGAATGCATCCGCCCAAACGCACACGAAGGTCGCTGGTCTTGGGGTGCTTCAGCCGGCACGTGTCCGCGGCCTGCCAGCACGGCGGTTGGTCGTCGTAGCCGTGGTATCTGCGTCACGGTCATGAAGGCGGGTCCGTGCGCCGCGGGGTGGGCCAAGCATCCGATACCTGTCCGTCCCAACGCGGCGGCTGGCCGTCGTAGCCGCGGCATCTGCGTCACGGGTATGAAGGCGGGTCGGTGCGCCGCGGCATGGGCCGAGCAGCCGATACGGGCCTAGCGGGCTCCCGCCCGCGCAGGGCGTCGGGACGCCCTGGACACGGCAGCGTCGTCGTCGAGGTCCCATCTGTCGGCCGCCGACGGGCTGGCCCGGTGGCGTGCGTAGGCCGCCGGGCGGGTCGCGGCATCGGCCCGAGGTTGGGCCGCAACGCCGGGTTCGGCTACGCCGGAGCGGCTGTAGGTCAGGCCTGCCCGGAGGACTGTGGCGGACCCGGGCCGGCGCCCAAGGGGTGCGGCTCCCGACCTGGTGTCGGACCGACCCAAACTGGGTCGGCCGCGGTTCTGGATGGCCCTGGCCGGCCTGAAAGATCTGTATTGCCTGGCGGGCGTGGTGCGGCTTCGCACAGGTCGGCCGGCAGGCCCGGGATCGATCGGGACGTGGCACACAACGCACCGAGAAAGCCCATTGCCCCGCAGCTTCAGTGGCCGATCAAGCGCTCGATCAAATGTGCCCGGCGCGAAGCCCGCCCGGTCCGCGACTCGGCAGCGTCCGCCGCGGCGGTCGCCCGGAGGGCCGCGTTGATGCCCAGCCACCGCAACGGCTCCGGCTCCCACTGCCGAGACCGATGCCCCACCCAAGGCATCCGCACCAGGTCCGAATCGACCCCGAGGATCAAATGCGCCAGCGTGCGCCCAGCCAGGTTGCTCGTGCCCACCCCGTCACCGACGTAGCCGCCCGCCCACGCCAAGCCAGAAGCCGGGTCCAGGCCCACCGACGCCGTCCAGTCCCTGGTCACCCCCAGCGGCCCGCCCCACGTGTGTGACACCGGCGGCAGCGGGCCGAGCACCGGGAAGAGCTCCCCCAACGTCCGTCGTAGCGCCAGGAAGACCGCCGGTTCCTGGTCGAAACTTGGCGACACCGCGGAGCCGAAGTGGTACGGCGCACCGCGCCCCCCGAACGCCAGCCGGTCATCGGCCGTCCGCTGGCCGTAGATGATCATGTGCCGGAAGTCCGAGAACGTTTCCCGGTCCGCCAGCCCGATCGACGACCACGTCGACGACGGCAGCGGCGGCGTCGCCACCATCAGCGAGTAGATCGGCGCCACCGCGCGCCCGTAGCCGGGCAGCGCCGACGTGTAGCCCTCCGTCGCCCGGACGACCACCGGCGCCCGCACCGTGCCGACGGGAGTGACCGCGGCGCCCGGCCGCACCGATGTGACCGGCGTGGCCTCGTAGATCGAGACTCCCCGCGCCGCGACCACCGCGGCCAGCCCGCGCACCAGTGCCGCCGGCTGGATCGCCGCGCAGTGCGGCGTGAAGACGCCACCCAGCACCGACGTCGCACCGAGGCGGGCGGCAGCGGCCTCAGCCGTCAACAGCGAGAGGTCGTCGAAGCCGAACGACGCCGAGGTGGTCACGGCCTCCGCGGCGCGGGCCAACTGGGCCGGCGACCGGGCCACCACCACCGTCCCGCCCTTGTGGAAGTCGCAGGCGATCCCCTCGGCCGCGCACACCCGCCCGACCTCGTCCACCGTCGCGTTCATCGCCCGCTGCAGCGACACGGCGGCGGACCGCCCGTACCGCCGGGCCAGCGCCGGCAGTGACGTCGGCAGCAGCGCCGAGCACCAGCCGCCGTTGCGGCCCGACGCGCCGAAGCCCGCGTACTCCTTCTCCAGCACCGCGATCCGCAGCGACGGGTCCGCCGTGATCAGGTAGTACGCCGTCCACAGCCCGGTGAAGCCCGCGCCGACGATCGCGACGTCGAACGAGGAGGAGCCGGGCAGGGGAGCGCGCCCCGCCGGGGGTGGGCCCATCCAGAACGAGATCACAGGCGCTGCCACGCCTCCGTCAGCACCGTGCGCAGGATCTGCTCCATCTCGTCGAACTGTGCCTGCTCGCAGATCAGCGGCGGCGCCAGCTGCACCACCGGGTCGCCGCGGTCGTCGGCCCGGCAGTAGAGGCCCGCCTGGAACAGCGCCGACGACAGGAACCCGCGCAGCAGCCGCTCGGACTCCGCCTCGTCGAACGTCGCCCGGGTCGTCTTGTCCTTGACCAGCTCGATCCCGTAGAAGTAGCCGTCACCGCGGACGTCACCGACGATCGGCAGGTCCAACAGCTTCTCCAAAGTGGACCGGAACGCGCCTTCATGAGCACGCACGTGCCCGGTCAGGTCCTCACGCGCGAACACGTCCAGGTTGGCCAGCGCCACCGCGCACGACACCGGATGCCCGCCGAACGTGATCCCGTGCGCGAACATCTCCGTCTCCGACAGGAACGGCTCGATCAGCCCGTCCCGCGCGATCATCGCGCCCAGCGGCGCGTACCCCGACGTCAGTCCCTTGGCGGTCGTGATGATGTCCGGCTGGTAGCCGTATCGTTCGGCGCCGAAATAATGACCGAGCCGACCCCAGGCGCAGATCACTTCGTCGGACACGAGCAACACGTCGTACGCGTCGCAGATCTCCCGGACCCGCTCGAAGTAGCCGGGCGGCGGCGGGAAGCACCCACCCGAGTTCTGCACCGGCTCCAGGAACACGGCGGCGACCGTGTCGGGCCCCTCCCGCTCGATCGCCCGCGCGATCTCGTCCGCCGCCCACCGTCCGAAGTCGACAGCCGAGTCGCCATGCTCCGGCGCCCGGTAGAAATTGGTGTTGGGCACCTTGATCCCACCGGGCACCAGCGGCTCGAAGTCCGACTTGATCCCGGGCAGCCCGGTGATCGACAGCGCACCCATCGACGTGCCGTGGTAGGCGATGTGCCGACTGACCACTTTGTACTTGGTCGGCTTGCCGACCCGCTTGTAGTAGGCCCGCGCCAGCTTCCACGCCGACTCCACCGCCTCGGACCCGCCGGTCGTGAAGAACACCCGGTTGAGATCGCCGGGGGTCAGGGAGGCGATCCGGGACGCCAGCTCGACCGCCGTCGGGTGGGCGTAGGACCAAAGGGGAAAGAACGCCAGCTCGGATGCCTGCTTGGCGGCCGCGTCGGCCAGCTCGTGACGACCGTGCCCGGCCTGCACCACGAACAGGCCCGAGAGCCCGTCGAGGTACCGACGCCCCTGCGCGTCCCAGACGTAGGCACCCTCGCCACGGACGATCGTGGGCACCTCCCCGTCGCGGTAGCTGGACATCCGGGTGAAGTGCATCCACAGGTGGTCCGTGGCGTTGGCCATCGTGCTGCCCCATCGCGTCGTCGTGCGCGCGCCGGCGTGCGCCCGCACTACCTGCCACGGTTATCGCACGAAATCGCGGTCGCAGGCAAGCTTTTTCGCTGGCCTAAGCAGAAATCGCCACGAAATCCGAAGTCACGCCGTACCCCATGAATAGGTCTGCTTGCGCAGTTTGAGATAGACGAACGCCTCCGTCGACACTACGCCCTCGACCGCCCGCAGCCGCTTGAGGATCGCCAGCAGGTGGTCGTCGTCGCGGCAGACCACCTCGCACAGCAGGTCGAACGAACCCGCGGTGATCACCACGTAGTCGACCTCGTCGAATGCCGCCAGCCGGTCGGCCACCTGCTCCAGGTCGCCGGAGATGCGCAGGCCGATCATGGCCTGCCGCGGGAAGCCCAACTGGAGCGGATCGGTCACCGCGACGATCTGCATCACGCCGGCGTCGAGCAGCCGCTGCACCCGTTGCCGCACCGCCGCCTCGGACAGGCCGACGGCCTTTCCGATCGTCGCGTACGGCCGGCGCCCGTCTTCCTGCAACTGTTCGATGATCTGTTTCGCGACCTCGTCGAGCAGCGCGTGGCTGGCCCCTTCACGAACCACGACCCGGCGCACGCCAGGACCAGCGCCGTTGCCCGACATGCCCATACCGGGTTCTCCTCACGTTGGGATTTCGACCGCAAGTCTTCCGCATTTCGTCGTGAATCACGAGTGCCGCAACGGAATCCCTTGTGACAGGGGTTTGCGCATGTCAGGATCGGTCGTCGTCTAGCTTTCCCCCCGACTAGGCCACCCCGGGAGCCCCTCGATGCGCAACCGCTCGCAACCGCCGCTGTCGCCCGAGGCCGCGGCCCTGCTTTCGTTCACGCGCTCCTCCCTGTCCCGCCGCACCCTCATGCGCGGTGCCTTCGCCACCGGCGCGATCGCTGTTTCCGGCGGCGCGCTCGCGGCCTGCGGCACCAAGGGCGCGCAGCAGACCGAGGCGAGCTGCGTCAGTGAAGATCTGTCCGGCACGGAGAAGACGCTCACCGTCTCCAACTGGCCGCAATATATCGACGTCGACGAGAAGGACGAGTCGAAGCGTCCGACGCTCGCGGCGTTCGAGCAGAAAAGCGGCATCTCGGTCAGCTACACCGAAGACATCAACGACAACAACGAGTTCTTCGGCAAGGTGCAGAACCAGCTGACCGCGTGCCAACCGACCGACCGCGACGTCGTCGTGCTGACCGACTGGATGACCGCGCGGATGATCCGGCTCGGTTGGTTGCAGAAACTCGACACCGCGAAGATGCCGAACTTCCAGAAGAACCTGTTGCCCTCGCTCAAGGGGCGGCCGTTCGACAAGGGCACCGAGTACGCGGTCCCGTGGCAGTCCGGCCTCGCCGGGCTCGCGTTCAACGGCAACGTCGCCAAGGAGATCCGCACCGTCGACGAGCTGCTCACCCGGCCCGACCTCAAGGGCAAGGTGACCGCGCTGACCGAGATGCGCGACACGATGGGCCTGGTCCTGCTCTCCAACGGGCACGACCCGTCCAACTTCACCAAGGCCCAGTTCGACGACGCGATCAACAAGCTGCAGAAGGCGGTCGACGCGGGGCAGATCCGCCGGTTCACCGGCAACGACTACGCGCCGGAGCTGGCCAAGGGCGACATCGCCGCCTGCATCGGCTGGTCCGGTGACATCATCCAGCTCGGCCTGGAAGACGAGAAGATCAAGTTCGTCGCACCCGACAGCGGCGTGATGCTCTTCTCCGACAACTCCTCGGTGCCCAACAAGGCCACGCACAAGGCCAACGCCGAGCAGTTCCTCGACTACTACTACGACCCGGCGGTGGCGGCCGAGGTGGCGGCCTACGTCAACTACATCTGCCCGGTCAGCGGCGCCAAGGAGGCGATGGAGAAGATCGACCCCGACCTGGCCGCGAATCCGCTGATCTTCCCGGACGACGCGTTGCTCGGCAAGGCGAAGGTCTTCAAGGCGCTGACCGAGTCCGAGGAGCGGGAGTACGAGTCGGCGTTCCAGAAGGTCATCGGTGCCTGAGATGGCCGGCACGGCGGCGGGCGAAGGCGACCTGCGCATCATCGGCGTCACCAAGCGGTTCGGCGAGTTCACCGCGGTCGACGACCTGACCCTCACCGTCCCGCAGGGCGCGTTCTTCGCGCTGCTCGGCGCTTCCGGCTGCGGCAAGACCACCACGTTGCGGATGGTCGCCGGTCTGGAGGAGCCGACCACCGGCGAGGTCCGGCTCGGCGACCGCGACATCACCCGCCTGCGGCCCTACCAGCGCCCGGTCAACACGGTGTTCCAGAGCTACGCGCTCTTCCCACACCTGGACGTGTTCGAGAACGTCGCGTTCGGGTTGCGCCGTCGCAAGGTGCGCGAGGTCGCCGCGCAGGTCGAGCGGATGCTCGCGCTCGTGCAGCTCGAGGGCTTCACCAAGCGCCGCCCGGCCGAGCTGTCCGGTGGCCAGCAGCAGCGGGTCGCGCTGGCCCGCGCGCTGATCAACCACCCGCAGGTGCTGCTGCTCGACGAGCCGCTCGGCGCCCTCGACCTCAAGCTGCGCCGGCAGATGCAGATCGAGCTCAAGCGCATCCAGACCGAGGTCGGCATCACGTTCGTGCACGTCACGCACGACCAGGAGGAGGCCATGACGATGGCCGACACCGTCGCCGTGATGAACGCCGGCCGGATCGAGCAGCTCGGCCGCCCCGCGGAGATCTACGAATACCCGGCCACCGCGTTCGTCGCCAACTTCCTCGGCCAGTCCAACCTGCTGGCCGGGGACGCCGCCGGGCAGTCCGGCGGTGACGTGCTGGTCTCGGCGTACGAGCAGCGCTTCGCCGTGCCGGCCGCCCGGGCGCGCGCCGACCAGGGTCCGGTCTTCCTCGGCGTACGCCCGGAGAAGCTCGCCCTGGTCGCGGACGCCGCCGCCGTGCCGGCCGGGCACCAGTCGGTGGCCGGCGTGGTCACGGACTCGTCCTACATCGGCGTCAGCACGCAGTACCTGGTCCGCACCGGCTGGGGCACGGAGCTGGCGGTGTTCGCGCCCAACTCGGGCGCGGCGGCACCGCTGGCGGTCGGCGCCGAGGTGACCGCGCACTGGGCACCCCAGCACGCGTTCCTGCTGCGCCGGGAGCCCGGCGAGGGCGACCGCACCACTCCCGTGCTCGACACCCCCGACGCGGTCGGGGTGGAACGCGGGGCGCGCTGTGCATCCAGCCGCTGGACGCCAACGCGCAGGCACCGCTGATGAAGCGGGCCATCGAAGCCGGTGCGGCGGTCCTTTCGC